>NZ_LR594676.1 GCF_901827205.1 Variovorax sp. PBS-H4
ATGGATCGGACAGAGTTGAGTCGCGTCATCGCGGTGGCGAACGGCAAGGGCGGTGTGGGGAAGACGAGTCTCGCTACGACCGTGGCGGCGATGTCGGCCAATGGCGGATTTCGGGTGCTGTTGATCGACCTGGATCCGCAAGGCAACGCTGGTGAAGATCTTGGATACACCGGCGCGGGACTTTCTGACAACGGTCAGGGTCTGGTCACGGCTGTGACAACCCGTTCTGCTTTGGTGCCGACAATCGTGAACTGTCGGGAGCGACTCGATGTGATCAGTGGGGGAGAGCAGCTGGATGACTTGGCTGGTTTGCTCCTGTCACGCCATGTGCGCGGCACCAACGTTGCGGATGTCTTGGTCGAGCCGTTGACGGCGCTTCTGCAGCAAGAGGACTACGACCTGGTGGTGGTTGATTGCCCGCCAGGGGAACCGAACCTCCAACTCCTTGCCCTAGGGGTCGCTCGATGGCTCCTGATTCCTACCAGGTCGGACGCTGCTTCGCTGAAGGGGATGCAGCGGATCGTTCAGCGGCTCGTAGAGGCGCGGGACAGCAATCCTGATCTTGAGTTGCTGGGTGTTGTCTTGTTCGATGTGCCCAGTCAGGCGACTCGGGTGAAGGCTGAGATCTCGAGTCAGATCCAGTCCGCGCTGGCCGGCGCTGCACCTCTGTTCGAGAACACGATCCGCCATAGCGTTTCCGCGTCCGCGGCACGTGGTCAGGGCCAGTTGATCCACGAGTTCGCGGAGTCGGCAGATTCGGAGCCGTTCTGGCAGGCGCTGCGAGAGGGTAGGAAGCCGAAGTCTCCGGGATCAGCGCCCGCGTTGGGGAGGGACTATGCACAGTTGACGCATGAGATCTTGCTCCGGATCACGGACCTGGAAGCGGCGGACGAGCAGGAGCCGGTGGAGGTGGGTCATGGAGCCTAAGCCGATGCCGACCCCAGATTTGGCTGGGCTGCTCAGCCGTCCTCGTAAAGTCAAGCCACGCACGGAGGCTCAGCGCCCGGAACCCAAGTCTGAACAGGTGCAGTCCGCCCCGGAGCCCGTAGCCCCGACCCCATCGCCCAGTCCCGCGTCCACGCCGCCAGCGTCGACGCGGAAAGTCGTCGCAGCCCCCACTTCTGTTCCTGCGATTGTCGATTTGCCGCTCAGTACATACGGGCGAAACGTGACGCTCTACATGCCTGCAGCCGTTGACCGTGCGATGCGGGCCGCGTTGGATCAGTCCCAGATGTCTTTGACCGGCTTCATTTTGACTGCGGTGAACCGGAACCACACGAGGTTGGGGGACTGGTTGGAGTCGGATAGCTCCCAGCCGGGCGATCTCTTCAAGATCACCCAAGCTGCGACGAAGCCAGGGCCCACTGCTCGCGCAACGATACGTCTGACAGAGGAGCAGCTTTCGGCTGTTGATTCGTTGACGAAGAGGTTCGCGGTGCCCCGTACTCAGGTCCTGGTTGCTGCGATCAAAGCCGAGCTTGGATTGCCGGCGCAGTAGATGTCGGCATCGTCGGCCAACACGCACGCCTAGGTCTTCATCGAAAACCGTTGCGTTGCAATGGTTGTCGCGAAACGGCTCGCCTGGTTCGAAGTTGACTTGCGCGGCAGGCTGTTGACCGGATGGCGAGTCTCCTGCACAGGTAGGTGACAGTTCAAGTCACGCAGCCTGATCGGCCGGTATGGTCATGATGGCTTCGAACTCGACAGGGGTCAACCGGCCCAGCCGGGCCTACCTGCGACGGCGGTGATAGGTCCGCTCGATCCAGGTCACGATCGCGATCCGGAGCTCCTCACGTGCGGCCCAGGCCGTCCACCGGCACCACCAGTCTCACAGTCCCCGGACGCACCAACCCGACCCTCGAGCCGACCAGCCGTGACGAGTCAACGCTCGCAGGAACTTCCGGCTGCGACTAAGATCCCCTGTCCGAGTGGACAATGCAGCTGGCCACCGAACTACCGGCAGCCTCCCGGCAGGCGACTGGGTTGTTCAGAGCGTCGACCGCGAGCTTGGATTTCATCCGGTCCGAGATCGAGCAGCCGACGATCCGACCCGAATACACGTCTTTGGTCGCGCACAGATACAGCTTGCCTCGCGGTCTTGTGCTCGGTGATATCGGTCAACCACAGGACGTTTCGCGCCAAGGCAGTGAAATTCCGGTGGACCAGCTCGTCATGCACCGGCGGGCCGACCCTGCGGCCCTTGCCGCGGCTCTTCCTCCCGAAAGCACTCACCACTGGTTGTCGGAGCCGATCCGCCACGCGGTCCGATCGGCCATCTTCTCGCCGGCCTCCGCGGCCTGGTCGGCCAACTACCAGTGGCCGAACTCGGGGTTGTCGTGGTGGGCGTCGAACAACGCGTTCGCGCAGTGGGCTTGCAGGATCTGATGGTCGGTGACCGGCCGGCGAAGCCACCGGTAATAGGGCTGACGGGAGAGCTCCGGGACCGGCACGTCACCGCGACGGGGAAATCTGACAGTCCTTTGGAAAGGCCGCGCCTCGTTCGCGAGTGCCACGCAGGCTGGGGATTTTCAGTGAGCAGGTTTGGGGAGGTTCAGATGAGCGCCATCACTGACGGATCGTTCAGGCGGCGTTGACGATTGATCGGGCTGCTGGCATGTCGATGCGTCCCTGGCTGCTGCGTGGCATAGGTCCGTATGGGCGGTCGGTGTCGAGGGCGAGTTGGCCTGTCATGAGGTGTGCGCGGCGGCGTTTGGCTGGGTCCGACTTCTTCAGTCGCATCCAGTCCACTTCATCGCACCACCATGCCCATAGCACTTTCTCTTGCTGGTAGCGCTGGGCGCGGTCGTCGAGGGCGCCGTTGACTCCGAGGGTTCGAGCAGCGGTATCTCGTCGGTCAAGGGTTGAGCGTTGGACCCGGCCCGTCCGGTCTGTCTTGGTGAGATTGTGTTTGCGGAGCAGCGTGAGAGCTGTAGTGATGTCGCCGAGGGGGTAGTGGGTGAGTGAGACGAGTTCTGTGACGGTTTTCGGGTGGTGGTTGAGGGTTTGGTAGATGCGGCCGAGGTGGGGTCCTAGTCCTCGGGTGGTCCATAGGTCGTGGGTGAGGTCAGTCAGTCGGTGTTGGAGTGTCGTGAGCCATGTGTCACGGAGCGTGGTTGGAGGTGGGGAGGGTTCGGGGGCGGCTTCGCCTTGTGACCGGGTGTTTGAGTGAGCATGTGGATAGCGGTCGATAGTGGGGTGTTGGAGGGTCCAGTGATGGGCTCGGCGGCCAGTGGCGGGAGTGCCGAGCGTGATGCGGCCTTCGCTGGCGAGTTCGTGGAGTCGTAGGCGTGTGGTCTCTCGACCGAGGCCGGTCATGAGGGCGAGGCGCCTGATGTCGGCTTCGATGGTGGGGGTGACTGCAGTTGCTGCCAGGACGCAGAGGGCGTCGAGGACCCGGCGTGCGCTGGGTCCTGTGGCGATTGCCCAGCGGCCCGGGGAGGCGTCCGCTGAGGTTTGAACGGCGTCGATGAGTTCGCCGATCTGGGTCGCTCGGGGGGGCCAGGTGGGGTCGGTGGTGACGGGTGGAGCCGGTGGGTTGTCAGCGGCCCAGCGGACGGCTGACGCCCATTTTCGTGCGACTAGTGCTGTGAGTTCGTGGGGGCTGCGGCGGGTTCTGGGTCGACCGGCTGGTTGGTGTCGGGTGCGTGCATGTTCGAGCCCCGGCGCGGTCGTGATGAGGGCTTCGATGTCCGCACGATGCCAGCGAGCTCGGGCTGCGCCGATGAGGATGCGTCGTAGTGACACGGAGGGGTCTGTGGGAGGGGTGGCGAGCTCGGTGGTGATGCCGGGGGACAGGGTGCGTCGGCGTCCGGGCAGGTGTGGTGCTCCGGCGGCGTCGAGGAGAACGGGGACGGTGCCAGCGGGCAGGTTTTCGCGCTGGTCATGCTGGGTGCCGTCGGTGGTGACAGCTGAGTGGATGAGTTCGTGGAGTGCGTTGAACTGGACCGCGGATACCGCTGGGCGCAGTGTGTCGCCGCCGGTTGGGCCGGACAGGATCGTGGATCGACCGCCGTGACGATGAGGGGACATCGGTGGGCGGAGACATCCGGTAGCGGCGTTGGTAAGCGGGGAGATGTCCAGGGTTGGTAGAGCCAGTCGAGCATCGATGGCGAGGGCTCTGACGTGGGGCGCAGGGATTGGGTCGATCATGGAGAGCCAAATGTGCCGGCCACCGGACGGGCCGGAGCTGCACACGGTGTATTCGATGCCCAGGTCGTCGAGCCATTGAGCCAGGACCGTTAGATCAGCGTCGACGTCTCCGCGGGCAGTGTCGAGGTCAAACCCGATGAAGTGGTAACGCCAGGTTCGGTCATCGGTCAGGTACATCGCCCATGGCGAGGCGGGCACAGGGCCGTCGATGTTGGCAAAGGCCGGGTACAGGTTGAGGGCCTTACCGGCAGCGTCAACTGCCGCAACCCGCACGTCTTCGCGTGGGGAGATTCTGCCAACTATCGCCCATTCGGGCGGATTAGCGTGTCTGGGTAGACCAGAGTCGGGGTAGCCGGTATCGTCAGGCATGTCAGGCAGACATGACCTTTCTTAGGTCCGAGTCCGCAGCGCCAACTGCTGACTCATCTTCTTCGCGAGACCCCGCCCTGCAAGGCGGGGTCTTTCGCGTTATGAATTTGTGCTCATCCCCAGGCCAGACGGCCCGAGAGTTTACGCAGTCTTATTCAGCGGCAGCTCCTCCTGGTTCACTGGCTTGGGATGTGGTGCATGCTCGGGCATGCCCACTGCCTCCGCGGCCAGCATCGCCAAGAACTCGGAGTAGCTCAGACCGAGCGCTTCCGCGGCCTCCATCACCGCTTCGGCGACCGGAACTGGGATGCGTGTAGCGAAGAGGTGACGGTCCCCCTTGCTGGGGCGACCACCTGAACCGGGCCGCCGGCGAGTTCCGTTCATAAGTCCGAATCCAAGCAGGGACAAGTTACTGATACGGGCTGACACGCCGGGCAAGGTCGAAGTTTCTGTAACAGACACGGTGACACGGCTGGTGTTGATTGCTAGGGCTGCATCACGGCCGCGGACGCGCCCCCGGCTCCTGCGATGCTCGGCTCAGCTAGCCAACTGACAGCCCTGCAGCCACTGGCTGGGGCGGTGACCTGACCCGGCGTGCCGGTCGAGGTGTTCAACAGCCGTATTCAGGAATCTTCGGTCCTCGACACCCGAGCTACCTCTCGAAGTCGTTCGGGCTCGCATCGCCATATAGGTCAGGGGTGTCGTAGCCGAGCTCCTGGTCAACCAGCTGCTGGTTCCACTCGTCCTGGCCAGGGATCTCCAGATCGTCGTCGTCGGGGGTGACCTGGTGCTGTGTCGCGGCGGCCTCTGCCGCGGCCTGCTCTGCAGCTTGTTCGGCGAGCCGTTGGACGTGCGCTTGCTGTCGAGCCGTGTCGGCCTGCTGGTCGGGCTGTTCGCGGCGTAGCTGCTGTTCGCGTTGGAGCTCCTGCAGCTGCTCGCGCAGGGCGCTCTCCTGCTGCCGCAGCTCGGCAGCGGCCCGGTGAGCGGCGTCGGCGGCCGCCGCGTCCTGCTGCGCTGCGCCGGCCTCGTAGGCGGCCCGGTCCTGGAGAACCTGCGCCGATTCCTGCTGTTGCTGCGGTGACCCGGCCTGCGTCTGCAGGTTGGTCGCGGCAGTGGCGTGCTCCAGCATCCGGGCGCGGTGGGTGTCCCGTTCCTGGGTCAGCTGGGCCACCTGCGTGGTCAGGTCCTCACGGCGGCGGCCGGCGAATCTGCCCAGCCCGGACAGGTCGTCCTGCGCCTGGCCGAGCCGTTCCGCGGTACTGATGGCCTGGGCCCGTTCGGACCGGGCGGCGGTCTGCAGCTCCCGCATCTGCGCGGCCGCGTCCAGCCGTTGTTGGTGAAGGGCCAGTCCTTGCTCCACGGCGACCTGTGCCGGTCCGCGGCCGGACAGCACCGCAGCCCCGAGGTCGTCGGCGTGACGGGCGGCCGCCTGCAGCTGGGCAGTGACCTGGGCCAGGTCGTAGGTCTGCTGGGCGATGCGTTCGGTTAGTGCAGCGTCCGGAGTCTGCTGGTGAGGGCGCGGCGCCTCGTCGGCGACGGCGAGGTCCTTCACCTGCTGCTGCGGGTCACCGACCTGGTCGACCACAGCGACCGGCGGCTGCTCGACGACCGCCACGTCCTGAACCGCCGCGAGCTCGTCGACGACAGCGAGGTCCTCGGTGAAGGCCTGCAGATCCGACACGTCTTCCTGCAGGTCGACGGACTGCTCCTCGTCGACCACGGCGGCCGCCGGCTGCTCCACGACCGACAGGTCCTCCGCCACCAGCTCACCGACGGCCGCTGGCAGCTCGACGACAGCGAGGTCCTCGGTGAAGGCCTGCAGATCCGACACCTCTTCCTGCAGGTCGACGGGCTGCTCCTGGTCGACCACGACGGCCGCCGGCTGCTCCACGACCGACAGGTCCTCCGCAGCCACCAGCGCGTCGGCGACGGCAGGTTCTGGCGCCGGCTCCTGCCGGGCGGCGGGCTGTTCCTGGTCGATGACCGGGGCCGAGGCGGTCGCGGTGGTCTGTTGGGTGGCGGTGTCGGCGACGGTGAGCATGGCGCCGGGTCGGGTGGGCAGCGCGGGAAGTCCGAGGCCTCCACCGGTGTCGGGCCCTGTCGTCGGGACCGGGGCGATCGGCAGGTGCTTGGTGACTTCGTCGTGGACGGCGAAGGCGTCGAGGGTCTGCCCGTCGACGGCGCGTTCCCGCAGGGACTGGTCGAGTTCGGAGACCATCGCGCCGCGGTACTGCCGGTCGAGCTGGGCGACGGCCGGGGCGACGGTGGCCAGCAGGGCCCGCTGCGCGGTCTGGTCGAGGTCGGTGCCGGCGGCGGCGATGTGGTTGCGGACCACTGCGGCGGCCAGGGGCTGCGCGCTGTTCAGTGCGTCGCGGACGGCCTGCGGGCCGTGGTCTTCGAGCAGCTGGGAGGCGTCCTTGCCGGCTTGCCACACGATCGCCTGGGCGTCGTTGATGTCGAGGTCGGTGAGCAGGGCGTGGGCGCTGTTGGTGGCGGCTCGGCCGGCCCGGTCACCGTCGAACGCCAGGGTCAGAGAATGACCACGGCCGAGAGCACCGGCGCTCTGTAGCACTCGCATGTGATCCATGGTCAAAGCGGTGCCGTTGGTGGCGACGGCCACCGCGGCGCCGGCGGCCGCCGTGGTGATCGCCGCGGCGTCCATGGGGCCTTCAACGATGACGACCGGGGCGCCGGCACGGATCGCGGCGACGGTGTCGGGGTTGAGCCCGTACAGGTTCGAGCTCTTCTTGTAGAGCTCGGTGGTGGGGGAGTTGACGTACTTGGGGTTGCGGTCGTCGACGTCGGTCGGGGCCTTGCGGCCGATGAAGCCGGCCACGATTCCGTCGGGGTTGGTCAGGGGCAGGATCGCGCGGCCATGGAAGACGTCGTTGACGCGGCCCTTGCTGTTGATCCGGATCAGGCCGGCGGCGAGCAGTTCGGGTTCGGTGTAGCCGAGCGCGGTCAGGTGCTGGAAGGTGCGAGTCCAGCCGGGCGGGGCAAACGCGAAGTCGGCGGGGTCCAGGCCACGGCCGGCGATGTAGGCGGGCACCCAGGACTGCGGGGTGAGTGTCCTCCACCAGGCGTGCGCGTCGGCGATCGCCGCCCGGGCGCGGGCCAGCGCCGCCTGGTGCTCGGCCTCGGCCAGCGCGGGAACCGGCGCAGTCTCGGGGTCGGCGGGCTGCAGCTCGGGGTCGGCCGGCTCGATCGGCTCGACGACCGCGGCGGGCTGCAGCTCGGGGGCGGGGAGTGCGGCGAGGTCGGCCGGGTCCGGGTTCCATTCCAGGTCGTAGGGGTCGATCGGGGCGTCGACCGGATCCAGGTCGAAATCGTCAAGGTCCAGCGGCGGGACCTCGGACAGGTCGGCGGGCGGGGCGAACCGTTCCGGGTCGAACGGATCGGTGCTGTCGCCTGGGCCGACCAGGTCGGGGGCCTGCACGCTCGGGTCGGTGGCGCGGGCGAGGTGTTCGTTCAGCAGATCCCAGGCGTCGGCCGGCGCCTGCAGGTCGTGCTGCTCGGGATCCGGGACCGGGTGCTCGTCGTCGAACGGCTCGGGGTCGGTGAGGGTGGTCAGGTTCCACAGCAGCACGGTGGCACGCTCCTGCGCCGGGACGGTGGCGAGCTGGGTGTGCAGCATCCGGGCGGCGGTTTCAAGCATCACGGCCGGGGCCGTGGTGTCGACGGTGGCGGGTTCGGTGCGGGCGTAGGCGTCCATGCGGCCGACAACGGCGGTCCACATGCGGTCACCGATCAGCTTCTCGGTGGCGTCGTGGCCCAGCACGCCCTGCAGGTTCGTGACCCACTGCGGCCGCAGCTGGTGACCGCCGGTCGGTGCCGCGGTGAGCGAACCGAGGTGTTCGGTCAGCCGCCACATCAGGGCGCCGGCAGCACCTTCGGCGGGCAGCGGCGCCCGGTCGTTGACGGCCTGGTCGACGAGCCGAGCCACGGGCAGGCCCGCGGCGTCGGCGCGGGACAACCTCCGCGCGAGCTCCGGCCAGCTCTCGTCGCGGGTGACGATCGCGGCGAGGGCGGGGGAGTGCGCTTCGAGCATCGCCCCCCACCGGCCGGCTCCGTGCGCGGGATCGCCGACGGCCGCGACGGCCCGGCGGGTCAGTTCCTGGTGCAGCACACCGTGGGCGATGGTGCGCGGCTTCTCACCAGCCGGCCGCCGATCGGTGTCCGGCACCGACTGCGCGGCCCGCCACACCGCCAGATCAACGACCAGGCCAGGGTTGGCCAGAACGTAAGGCTGCGCCCAGACCGGGGAGGTCTCCACTGTCCACGCGGCAGCAGACTCGCGGACCTGGCTGGCAAACGCCGCCACCCGCTCAGCGCTCGCCCGCAAGTACGGACCCCACTCCGCGTGCTCGGCCAACGCGGCAGGGACAGCGGGAATCCACGCCAGGGGTCCGGGATCCTGGGAGTGGTTGCCGGTGCGGTCCATCCGCCAGTCCAGGACCGCGGCGATGTCGCGGGCAGTGTCGAGCTCGCGGACATCGATCGCCTTCTGCAGCCGGTCAATGGCCTGCCCGCCCTGCAGCTCGATCATCGCCAGATGGGCGTGCAGGGTGTCCCACGCCGGCGCATGCCGCAGCCCGGGCAGGATCTGCACCGCGGCCGCCTCGAGCTGCCGCATCCGCTCCGCGCCCAGCAGCGCGCCGGCGCCGGCGAGGATGGAGTGGGTGTAGGCGTCGGTGACCGGTCCCAGCCGCAGCGCCGGGTCGCCTGCCTGCTCGATCTGGGTGGTGACCGACAGCGGGGTGCCGTCCCGGGACACCGTGGCGTTGAAGATCTCCACCGCAGTCGGCGGCAGCACAGCGCCCGGGGTAACGACGTCGTGGGCGTCACCGGTGCCCGGGGTGACGATGTGGACATGGGTGCCGTCGGTCGCCCTGGTCATGTTCACGTAGAGGTCGTTGCGGGTCTTCCCTTCGGTGAGGATGACGTGCGCGGTGCCCCGCCGGCGGCCGCGGCTGCCGACGGTCATGCCCTGCACGGAGGCCTCGGTGTAGGCGTAGCCGAGCCGGACCATGCCCTCGGCCACGTACCAGGCCGGCAGGGTGCGGACCAGGTTCCGGCCGAGCAGCCGCACCCGCAACGACCCGTCGGCGCGGACCTCTTCAACATTCCACCGGTAGTTGTTGCGGACGAAGTCGGTCGACCCGAGCGACAGGGTCCGCTTGTTCTTCTTGGTGACGATGGTGTCGCCGGCGGACACCAGCTCCCCGGTTCTGGGGATCTCGATCGACGCCCCGGTCAGCTGGCCGGTGGCGAGTTTGTGGGCTCTCACCTTGGCGTTGAGTTCGGCGACCAGGTCCCACGTCGGGGCGATCATGATCGAGTCGGCGCCGGCGTCGACGTCGGCCTGCCACGCGTCGTAGACCTGGTCGACGACGGTGCCGGAGGTGGCCGCGTGCAGGTAGCCGCGGTCGGTGTAGAAGCCGGTGACTGAGTTGTCCCCGGTCCGCAGGGCCAGCGATGCGGCCGCCACCTGGGGGTCGGTGAACCGCATGACCTCGGTGAGGGTCAGGGCGCCGTGTTCGGCTTCGATGTTGCGCAGGATCCCGCCGGCGCCGCCCGCGGCGCGCTGCTGATCGTCGCCGACCAGAACGACCCGGCCGCCCTGAGCGACCACGAACCGGATCGCCGCGTCCAGCTTCGGAGTGGACGCGATGCCGGCCTCGTCGACGATGACGATGGAGTGCCGGCCGATCTCCCGGTACCAGCGGTCCGGGTCGGCGCCGGGCCCACCGGACAGGTCGTAGACCAGCTTGTCGAGGGTGTCTCCCTGGACTCCTTCGATGGCCGCGGACAGCTCCTGTGCGGCCGCGGCGGTCGGGGCCAGACCGATCACGTTCATGCCGGTGGACTGGGCCGCTGCGGCCAGGACACCCATGACGGTGGTCTTGCCGGTACCGGCCGGTGCCATCGCCAGCTGCACCCGCCGGGAGTTGGTGGCCAGCTCCTTCACCATCAACGCCTGGGACGTGTTGAGGGTCCGGCCGTCGTTGTTCGCCGACCATTCCAGGGCGGCGACCTCGACGTCCATGGCGGTGACGACGGGGCCACCGACAGCGGCCGCAGCGGCCAGGATCCGGTGCTCGGCCGCCAGGATCGCGGGGGAGGTGTAGAGCTGGTTGCCGACCATCCGGAACTTCGATTCACCGGTGGAGCGGGTCAGCTCGTCCGGCTCAGGGACGTCCAGGTCGCTGTCCATGCCGATCGGGATGCAGTGCTCCAGGGACGCTGCCTGCGCGGTCACCCGGGCCGCGACGGTCTCGTACTCGGCCGGGTCAATGTCGGAGTAACGGGCCTGCCGAAGGGCCTCGGCGTGCAGGTTGTGCTCTCGCCACTGAGCCCTGGTCTCCGCCACCACCCGGACCACTTCGGCTGCGAGCTCGCCGATCAGCACCCGATCCACCGGCAGGTAGTCGGGGGCCTGCGTGGTCTGGATCGCGGCCTGCACCATCTGCTCGACTGCGCCAGGGCTGCCCAAGGTGGCGGCGGCTTCGGTTGCCCACTGCTGCCGCTGCTGCTCCAGCGAACGGGGTTCGTGCTTGGCCTGCCGCGTCGACAGGTTGGCCTCCTGGGCCAGCGCGACCCGCTCGATCGCGGTCGGGGTGCGGCCGTGATCGGCGACGAACTGGGACTGCAGCCGGGACAGCTCGGCGTCGATCATCCGCCGGCGGGACGACCACACCGAGTTCAGCTTGCCGATCACTCCGACCAGCTCCCGGACCGGTCGACGCCCGGGGACACCGTCGGCGCGAGCCTCGAAACGGCCCCCAACCCGCTGCGTGATCTCCTGTTCTAGAACAGTGTTGTACATCTCGGAGGCGGCCACGGCGAGGCGGTGAATCATCCGGCCGTCCAGGGCCAGCCACTTGCCGGACTCGGCGGCCTGGACCTTGTTCGACACCGCGACGTGGGTGTGGATGTCGGGGTCACCGGCTCGGGAATCGCGGTGCTTGAACACGGCGGCGACCAGCCCGACGGCCTCGACCTGGGCGACACCGCGGGCACCTTCCCGGGTGTAGCCGGCCTCGGTCTGCAGCCACGTCATGGTGCGTTCGACGGCGGCGTCGTGCGCTGCTTCGATTTTGCGGGCCGTGTCGATCGGTGCCACGGCCCACAACGTGGAGACGGATTTGACGGGGGAGAAGGTCAGATCGAACCCGGCAACAGCGGCCGTCTGGGCCTTGCTCTGCTGAGCGACGAACCCTGACAGCTCTTGCTCATTGGCCGGCACTCGACCGTTGATCTCGGCGAACATCTCGTTGGCCAGCTCGGTCCGCAGCTGCTGCCGAACGGACTCCGGGACGGTCTTGTTGCCGGGGTTGGCGAGCTGCCAGTTGACGTAGGAGTCGGTGAGCCGGGTCTTCCAGTCGCTGGTTTCGGCGCGGATCGAGAACTTCCGGCCGAGGCGGATCGCGTTGTCGATCGCCTTCGTGCGGTCCTTCTTGTTGGTGCCGGCTGGGAGGCCGGCGATGACCCGGCCCATGATCTCGTCGGCGTCCGGGTGGACCCCTTCGCCGAACAGAGCTTTCATCTGGGCCTCGGTGACGACCCCGGAAACGCCCAGGCTGTTCAGGCCGGCGCCCCACCATTCACCAGGGGATTCACCCTTCGCCGAGTAGTAGGACTCAAGGCTGCCGCGGCCGCGCTCAGTGGCATCCTGCGCCGCGACCTGGCGAATCAGGTACAGGTACCCGTCGCCGGCCGTGAGCTTGTGCAGGGACATCACAGGCGTCAGAGTAGCGGGCGGGTCCATAGTGCAAGAGGTGTGAGGCGCTGTAGGGTGTCTGGTGGGCATTCGGTGCGCCGAATCGGGTGGTGACGAATCGAATAGTTGAGAGATCAACAACAGGATCGAAACCGAAGGAGCAGGCTGATGGGCAAGGCGAGCAACGAGAGCGTGACGGCGAGGCAGCGGGCGCGGGAGAAGTTGGCGGCGCTGAACGCTGATCGGGTGGCGAAGGACAAGCGGATCGAGGACGCGACGACCGATGTGTTGGCCGCGCTCGACCGGCAGGCCGAAGCCGACGACGCGCACGCCTCAGCGGTCGCGGCAGCGCGGGCGACGTTCGACGCCGCGGTGGCGAAAGCGGACGCGGCCCGTGACCGCACCCGGGCCGGTCACGACGGGGCAGTGACCGCGGCGGTCGCGGCGCTGCGGGCGGATGGGGTGAGCGTGGCGGACATCGCGGACCTGACCGGGCTGGCCCGGGCCGACGTGACCCGGCGCGGCACACCCGCAACCACGGCACCAGCGGCCACGGCGGAGACTCAGCCTGCGGTCGCTGAGGGTGCGGCGTCGACGGCGGCGTGAGGTGAGCAAGTCGCGGGGGTTGTCACTGGCGATGACGCAGGCGGATTTCATCCGCTGGCGTCAGGCGGTGGTGCCCACCGCGACCTGTCACATCTGGACCGGCGCGGTCGGCTCCAACGGCTACGGCACCCTGCGGCTGGGGGACCGGGTGGTGCGGGCGCATCAGATCGCGGCCCGGTTGCGGTTCGGTCCGGTGCCGCTCGGTGCAACTTTGATGCATGACTGCGAGGTCCGGTTGTGCTGCTCCGGCGAGCCGGGACATGTCCGGATCGCCAGCCAAGGGGAGAACGTTCGGCAGGCGGTCGCTCGCGGCCGGTCGGCCGGTCCTCGGCCCGGTCTGGTGGATTTGCGGGGTGCGCGGGGCGCGTCGGTGGCGGTGCGTGACGCGATCCTCGCCGGGGTCGCGTCCGGGATGGACCGGGCAGCGTTGGCAGTGGTCCTGGCCGAGACTGTCGCGGCGGGTGATCCGCACGGCGGCGGTGCGGCGTTGTTCGACCGGCCGCAGCGGACCGCGCCGTCCGGGTGGGCTGAGGTCGACGACAGTCCGGTGGATCTGCTGGACCCTCGGGCGGTGGCTCCGGTCCGTTCGGGCCCGGTGGAGTCCATGCCGTTGTTCTGAGCCTCAGACACAGCGATGCCCCTGCACTGGCGGTCAGTGCAGGGGCATCGCTGTGCCTGGGGGTCAGGCTGTCTCGGTGCTCTGGTCGATCACCTCCGCAGTGTCGTCGCCGGCATCGGCCAGCCCGGTCGGGTCGGCGTGCTCCATGTCGCCGGCCAACTCGGTGCCGGCCGACTCGTCGTCACCTTCGCCGGCCGACTCGTCCAGGTCGGCAAGGACATCGATCAGCGGGGCGGGCGGGTAGGCGTTGGTGACGGCCAACTGTTCCGGTTCGGACAGCACGTAGCCCAGGTCCTGCAGATGACGCAGGTAGTCGGCGCGGCCGGTGTCCCGCTCGCGGTGCAGGTCCTTGCCGGTGGTGGCTTCGTAGGCGGCGGCGACGTGCGCCCAAAGGATCGGGCCGTGCATTGCCGGTCCGGCCTTCTGCGCGGTCGCGGCGTCATCGATCAGGTTGCCGTAGGTGGACGTGACGGCCAGAGTGCCCAGGATTGTCGCGAGCGGGCCGTCACCGGTCCAGTGCCGGTGCGGGCTGCGGCACCCGATGATCTGCGCGGTGGCCCACGCGGTCATGGCCTTGTGGTGCTTCCTGGCCGACATGAGGGTGTGCAGGAACTCGACGCGGACCCCGGCTGCCGTCTCGCCCATCTTGTTGAGCCGGATCAACTCGCGGCGCTCGTGCCGTTTGGTCTCGGCGGCGGCTTCGGCTGCTTCGGCCCGTGCGGCGTCCTCGGCCTCGATCCGGGCGGTGTAGTCGTCTTCGGATTCGTCGGGTCGGGGGGCGGTGGGGGCGTCGGCACGGGGGATGAGTCGGCGGTCGTACCGGGACAGGTGTCCGTTGTTGGCGGGGTCGAGGCAGAACGTGGTGATGTCGGCCTCGGCGGTCCGGGTCTCGTGGCCGTCGGCGTCCTGGTCGTAGTTCAGTTCACCGGTGATGTGCACGGCGTGAGCGGGGCACGTCTGGTGCTGGTCGGGATCGATGGGCTCGCCCGTCTGCTCGTCCACCAGGTCGGGCAGGGAGTAGCGCCACCCGGGGAAAGTCTCGACCACGGTGACCCCGGCGGCGTCGAACGGGGCGCGGGCCTCGGCGACGGCGGCGGCACACAGCGCGGCGTCGGCGCGTTCCTGGCGGTGGTAGGCCAGCAGGTGGTCCCAATCGCCACGGCGGGCGGCGCGCATCAACTCCTGCGTGGCGTTCGGGTCGTCCTCGAACTCGGCCAGACCGGCGAGCTGTTCGAGCGTCAGGTCGTACTGCTCGGCGGCGTCGACCATTGCGGGTCGCATCGCGGCGACGGTGGCGGCGTTCTGCACGTCCTGGCGGGTGCGGCCGAGCGCTTTGCCGACCTTGGTCGCGGACAGGCCCAGATCGAGGGCGCGTTGAATGCCGGTGACTTCCTGGCGGCGGGTGAGTCGCTGCCCGGTGGTGCCGGTGACCAGCATCGTGCGGACGACGGTTTTGGCGTCGGCCAGGTCGTCGCGAACCTCGCAGCGCAGCGGCAGACCGGCGCGGGCAGCGGCGACCTGGCGTCGGTTCCCGTCGACGGCAACGTGGGTGATGGTGTCGGGGAACCCGTGGCCCTTCACCTGGGCGACGGGCACCACCAGGACCGGGCTGATGATGCCGACCTCGGCCACCGACGCGGTCAGGGCCCGCATGTCGGGGCTGTCGGGGTCGATGTCGTCACGGACATTGTCGGGGTGCTGCGCCACCTGGGCGGGATCCAACTCGACCAGCACACCGACCGGCGTCGGCTCCGGACGGTCCTGACCCTCGGTCTGCGGCTCGGGCTGGGGTTGGGGCTGGGTGGGGAAGTCGATCACGGCGGCGCTCATCGGTGGTTCTCCTTCGAATCAGTGTCGGTGGGGTCGGGGGTGCGGGCCAACAGTTCGGCGGCGTACTCGGCCAGGTCGTCGGTGCGGCCTGCGGGGAACGGGCGGGCCAGGGCGACAAGGTTGGCGATCTGGTCGGCGACGGCCTCGTCCCAGGTAGGGGAAGCGGCCAGGAACAGGGCGACGTTGTCCAGGGTGCGGCGGTCCAGTTCGGCCGGGGTGAGCGTCGACGGCTGCAGGTGCGGGGCTGCGGCGGGGAACGGCAGGACGGTCATGCGAACACCACGGCCAAGACCGGGGCGCCGAGCATCAGGCCGGTGGTGATGAGCAGCAGGGCGGCGGCGATGACAGGGTGTCGGTCGAATGCGGTCATAGCCTGGTCGATCACGGCGTGCGGGTGCGGGTTCACGGTGAGACTCCTTCGGCTCTGGTGGTCTTAGGTGGTGGGGCTGGCTGGTGGCCGGGGGCGTTGTCCCGGCCACCAGCGGCAGGGGTCAGCGGTAGGCGGCGCGGATGACGGCGGGCGGCTGGCCTTCGCTCATCAGGGTGTCGATGGTGCGGGCCGGGTCGTAGCCGGGGCGCGCGGCCAGGGCGCGCACGATCGCAACGTTGGCCAGGGCACCGTCCCCGGCGATGTAGGCCAGCACCGACAGCACCGTGCACAGGACAGCGGTCGCGGCCGAGTCGTCCGGCAGCTGCCGGACAGCGGCCAACACCTCGGGCACGCACCGGCTGGTCGGTGCCGGGTCGGCCAGGATCGCGGCCACCATCTCGTGCGGGTGGGCGCCGGTCTCGGCCTGTGCGATCAGTGCGGCCACCTCGGGGGTGACCTGGTCGGTCGGGTCGTACTGGGCGGACGCTTCGACCTCGGCGCGGCTGTCGAGCACCCGGCGACCGTGCAGCGCGTCCCACCCCTGCAACTGGGGGTCCGGGGTGGCCGGGTCGTTGCTGACGCGCAGGGTGTCGACGATGTCGACCCCGGCACCGAACAGGTGCACGGCCATGACCTGGGCCACCTCGTCCCGCTCGGGGTTCTGGCTGTAGGTGACGACGGCGGCGCGGTCGGCGAACGTCGCGGCCTGCGCGGCCAGGTGCGCGGCCACGTGCGGGGTGAACGTCGACAGGTCCACCCGCATCACCGGGGCGATGGTGCCCCGCGCCGACAGGCAGGCGATCACCAGCGCATCACTGGGGTGAAAACCCAGCAGGTTCGGCAACGCCGACAACAGACCAGCAGAGCCGAACAGGCGAACGGTCGGGACGGGAGCAGAGAAGGGGGAAGACATTTCGGGGCCTCCTGGCGCGAAACAGAGGGGGAGTGAAGTCCTAGGGGGTGGGTGGCCGGAAGTGGGGGAACTTCCGGCCACCCGGCCCGGTGCGGGGGGTCACCGGGCGAACGGGAGAGGACACGCGCCACCTGCCCAGGTTTTGGCAGGATGAGGGCGCTTCCTCAGTGCTGGACGGCACGGGGTGGAGCGAACCGGGGCGGTCAGGAGCTACGAACTCCTGACCGCCCGCTCCGGGTCAGACGCGGAGCAGATCGAACGCGGCCGACTTGATCCCGGGGCCGGTGCCGGTCGCGGCCCGCTCGGCCCGGGCCTGGGCCTGATCGGTGCGGCCACGGGTCGGCATCACGTGATCGATGTACTCGGTGACCGCCTGATACGCGCCCCACCGGGTCGCCCGGAACTCATCGGGCAGGGTCGGGCTGGTCAACTGCAGAGCGCGGATCTCCCGGGCACGGCGGTCGGCGTTGCGCTGGGTCTGCCGCCCGGTGCCGGCCGATTCCGGCCACGCCTTGGCAATGATCGCGGCGAACTCGTCGGCCTCGATCTGCGCGCCGATCATCTGCTCGGCCTCGGCCTGGAACGCGTCGGCGTAGGCGAACGTGATGCCCAGGGCCTGGCGGGCGTGCTCGATCCGGCCTTTGGCTCCGCTGGTGTGCCGGATCGAAAACGACGCCTTGTGACGGCGCAACGCGGCCGCCTGCGTGTTCGCGCACACCACACGCACCGGCGACACCAACAACCGGAACGCGGTGGAACCGTCGTGGCTGTTCAGGGCAATCAGGTACAGATCGACCGGGTCGACCCCGCCGATCAGCATGGTGCGGGGCATCTTCATCGTCAGGAACACCTGACGCCCACCCTTCAACGAACCGGCCGTCTCGAAATGCGCTCCTGACTCGTCCACGATCGCGTTCAGCACCTCGGCGTGGTCCTCGTTCTGGATCGGCTGGTACTCCGACCCCACCACACCCAGCGGCTCCACCGACCCACTGACCGGGTTGGTGCGGACCGTCGCGAACCGCTCCGGCATAGCGATTGGGCCGGTGACCCCGGCCTCGGTCAGCTCGGGCGCGGTCTGCAACGCCAACTTGCGGACGTTCCACCCGCCCAGGTGCGCGTACTGCATCGCCGCAGCCGCGTCGAACGTCTGCGGCAGAACCGTGCCCAGCCCATGCCAGGCGTGCTGGCGGGCCGTCACGAACGACGCCCCCTGCGGCGTGCTGGTCAGGTTCTCGATCTCGTGTGCCATGTCTTGGCCTCTCGCTCTGTCCAGTAAGACCGCCTCACCGGATCTACTGTCTACTATACATGCGTACCGCTATACCGACGTCTCGGGAACTACCTCATACGGGTGGCATGTATAGTGGTGCTGATTGGGCGATTCCCGATCTCTGGGGCTTCACGGACATCGGGCCGGAGTGCAAAAGCGAGTGCTACGTGAATCGGGGAACGGAGAGGACGGGATACCGTGCCGACCATGACTTTTCGACCAGTAGGCGGTGGAGAACTCGCGCGCATGCTCGGCGTTGGTCGTGCACGGGCCGGACAACTCGTCCGCCAACCCGACTTCCCACCGCCGGCGGCTCAGCTATCCAACGGGTCGGTGTGGAATCTGACGGATATCTTGGCGTGGGCCGGTGCCCGCACCCATGCACGTGACCTCGATCTGTCTGTCCTGGACGACATACCGGAGCTGTCCGGAGATCCCGGCCGGCTCGTCGGTCGGCGTGAGGTGGAACTCTTGATCGGCCGGTCGAAGACACAGGTCAACAGGCTCCTCGAAGCCCACGACTTTCCCCAACCCCTTGCGCGGCTGGGCGCCGGTTCTGTCTGGGCGCTGCCCGCAGTGCAGGCCTGGGCTGCAGCCGCCGGTCGTGAACTGAACCTCGACGTACTGGAGCAGGAGCAGACATGATCCCGATCGGCTTACTGACCCGACAGCTCCGAGAAACGCTCGAGGTGGCCGCGAACGCCTCCGGGCCTCAGCGGCTCGCTGCACGGCTGGAGCTCGAAGAATTGACCGATCGGATCCTCGAGGCGCGGATCCTTGACGGCATCGACCCGGTACCGAATCGAGTCGACATCTCACACCCTGAGCGGGATCTGCCATGAGCTGGTCGCCGGCGCGGTCTGAGGACATGCAGCTTGCCGGCACCGACGAGCTCGGCGCGATCCTGGGCCGCACTCGCTGAAAATTGTTGAACGACATCACAGCCGCAGCCAAAGCAGGCAAACCACCCCGGGACACCCATCGTCAGGTGAGGGTTGATGCCCGGTGGGGGTGGACCTGCTGGGAGGTCGACGCCGAAGACGGCCGCGCCCTGATCGAGATAGCGGTGATTCGACCCGGGACCGGCCGCAAGAACCGCACCCTGCTCATGGCCAACTCCGACAATGCCGGGCGGCTCCGCCTTCTGGGTGGCATCGGTGGGACCGTGGTCGGTGCTGTCGGCGGCCTGGCCGGGTTCGCGGCCACCAGCCCGGCGTTGCTCATCGCCGGCACCGGCGGCGCCGCAGGAGTCGGTGCCGGGATGTGGGTGCGGCGCAGGTGGAACCGGTGGCTGGGCGACGCGGTGCGGTTCCAGGACGACGACGCAATCCTGTCTCGGCTGCCGGCTGCCCGGGCGGCACGGAGCATGAACCTGATCAATTTCAAGATCGGCGACTTCCACCAGCACATGGACGCAGTCGCCCGCCAACACGGCACCGAACCGGTCCCGTTGCCGCTGGACCAAACCATCGACTACCTGTTGGACGAGATCCACCAAGCAGTGTGGGATCTGGCGAGCGGGCAGACCGCCAACACCGATGGTGAGGTGCTGGTCGAGCTGTGGCGGGTCAGCAAGGCCGTCGACGACGCGATCAACGCAGCCTGGTCGACCTGGCACGCCTCCCAGGTCGTAATCCCACCGCCCCCTGTCGTGCCCGAGCCGGCACCCTTGCCCGCCACCCCGGCCGAAACCCCACCCGACCCGGCGTTGCAGCGCCCGACGGTTGACCGGCTGAGCCGGCTCACCGGTTCGGTGCGCGATGCCCACACCGCCACCAGCCAAGCTGCCCAAGATGTGCGGGAGATCAACCAACGCGACCTGGGCCGGTAATTGTCCGATCAGCGCAGCAGCGCCGCCGCGATCAGTTCCCGGACGCTGACGCCCAGCACGATGCTGGCGGCCAGCCCGATGACCCTGGCGATGACGGTCCGGACGAACCTTAGGACCAGGACCAGCCCGCCGATGACCACGGCGGCGCCGAGCAGCCAGGTCCACCACGGTGCGGCCGCGATCTGCGCCTGCAGATCCGCGGGGTTCACGGCCCACCGTCGCAGGTGTCGGCGGACCACAGACCCACACCCGTGGTGCGGGCGGTGTTCTCGCGGGCCTGGAACTGCTGCTGATATCGGCGAGGCTGGTCGTAGGTGTACTCGTGGGCAAACCCTCCTGCGATCAGTTCCGCGTTCACCAACGTTCCACCGTCAGGGCCTGTCCATACGAAAGCCGGTGTGCAGCCGTACTTGTCGACCTCACCCTGGGACGGATCGGTTTCCAGCCACACGCTGATGGCGGCGAGCAGCTCGGTGGTGCGGGCGGTCGCCTCCGGGCCGAAACACTCCAGGGTCTGGGTGTCTTCGGGGCTGTCCAAACCGATCAGCCGCACCCGGACCGGGTCGGCACCGGGATCGGTGATGACGGCGATGGTGTCACCGTCAATCACGTACGCCACCGGGTAAGGGCCGGCCGGCGCGACCGCAGGTTGCAGCTGCTCCACCGCCTCCGGGGCTGCAGCGGGGGGGGCGGTCGTGAACGGTTGGCAGCCGACGCACACCAGCCCCACCGCGGCCGCGAGGAAGAGATCTCTCATCGGGCGGCCTGCACGGTCAGCAGCTGGGCGGCGGGGTAGGAGATCCGGCTGGGGATGCCGGCGAACTCGACCAGAGCCGCAGCGGGGAAGCCCTGCAGCCGCGGGTGCCCCGAGCACCCACCGCGGCGGGCCACCCGGATCGGGCAGCACCACATCCCCGGCCTGCAACTGCCACGCAGGTTTCGTCATCGCCATCACCCACCATTCCTCCCACCTGGTCTGTCCGACGGAGCATCCCACCGACCACCGGCAGTGACCCCGCAGCCGTGGTTCGCGCTCCCGCCGATGGAGGTGTCGCCCATCCGCGGCCGGCTCGGCTGGGCGAGAACATCTCGTCACATAGGGATGTCGTCAGCGGTCGGTAGGTAGTTCGAGCTGGCCGTCCACGACGGTGACGCACCGGCCACCCACCCAGATACTGCCATCAGCCGCAGAAGTGACGAAGACCTGGCCTTCTCTTTGCAGGGCGGTGCCCTGTCTCACGGTGTATTGCGGGGGCAGAACCCCCAGTGGGATCAGCCAGACCGCGAAGGCGGCATTGAGGCTCCCGGTCACCGGATCTTCTCCAGCGCCCGGGTCGAATGCTCTCACTTCGTAGTCGGCCGGGCCCTGCAGATCCCGCCCGATCACACCGATCGACAGCTCACCCGACTTCGACAGGTCCGGCTGCAGGGACCGCACCGTCTCGGCCGAATCCAGGACGACCCCGACCCAGCCGGGGCCGTTGTCGGCCCATTCGACCCGCAGGACCTGATCCTGTCCGACGCCCAGCGCTGACAGTGTCTTGTTCAGGACTTCGGGTTCCACCGGGCCGGACTTCAGCAGCGCGGGTGCACGAAAGGCCAGACCGTCGTCGGTGCGTCGAATGCCGACCAGCCCGATCCCGCACTCCTGCATGATCTCCGATCCTGCCGCGACTCCTCCAGCTTCAAGCCACGCATGGGCGCTGCCCAGGGTCGGGTGCCCGGCGAACGGCAGCTCACCCCCGGGGGTGAAGATCCGCAGACGGTAGTCGGCCTCGGCGATCGTCGGGCGCAGCAGGAAGGTCGTCTCCGACAAGTTCGTCCACCGGGCGAATGCCGCCAACTGCTCGTCATCGAGGCAATCAGCTCCGTGCACGACCGCCACCGGGTTGCCCAGCAACGCGGCTGGCGCGAAGACATCGACCTGGGAAAAGAGGAAACGGGGCATGAAACGGTCCTCCTGACAGACAACCACGGCCACCCGCATCCGCGAAAGGCCTTTGCAGCCTTGCACACTCGCGTCGTGGCCAGCAATGAGGACGTGAGTCAGTCACCCCCATTTCTCACCAGCCCATCCGACGGTGCGTCTCACTCATCATCGACAGCGGCCCGCGAGGGCCGGCCAACAGCGAGGCCCCCTCAGAATCGGACATGGACAGGCAAATGGCCCGAAACCTGCGATCCGGAACGTTGTCTCGCTCTCACTTTGTCCACAGGCGAGGACACTGTCGGTGGTGGTCACTACCATCTACAGTCGAAGGTCGGCCCCGCCAACCCACCCCGTTTGGTGCGGTGCAGTCGCCCCCCAATGCCTGCCCCCAGGGCCGGCCTTCACCCCCGCCAACTCGTCGCTGAAACCAGAGCTGCAGTGCCGGTGCAGCTCGCTACCCTGCGGCCGACCGACGTACCGGCGACGAGGGAGTCCGCGATGCATCCTCACCAGCAGCACCGCAGAACCCAGGAACGAGCCTTCTGGGGCGCCGTCGGCGCCGACGAGGCCCGTCGGCGAAAGAAGAAGGACCGCAAGGGCTCAGCGGCTCCTACCCGCGGCCCCATAGGCCAGCTCGTGGAGTTCGTGGTGGCAGCGATGATCATCTGGGGTGTCATCGAACTGCTCCTGGCCTTCCAGCGCCACTGATCGTGGGAGGTCGCGCGTGGGTACGGCCAGGTCCATGGCCAGCCCGAACGCGGTGGACACCATCCGCAGACTGCACGAACTGTGAGGCCACCTGGCCGACCTACCTGCCAATCAGGGTCCGGCCATCCCTGGTCGACGAGCTCGCCCACCTCAGCGACACCGTCTACGGCTACCTGCACGACCCGGGCCTGACAGACGGTCCGCAGCAGGGCCCCGACTACCTGCAGGCGCTCGTCGGGCGCTCCTACGACATCCTCGACCGGCTTCTGCCCTGAACGAGCTCCCACACCCTGGTGCGGGGCGCCGGCAATCCTTGCCGCGGCCGTCTCGTCCACGTCCGGGCAGCGGGGTTCGATGCGGTGCCGCTGTCGGGGTGGCTTTCCTCCGACTGAGTGATGAGTGGCGGCGTGATGTCCGTGTTAGCGTTCACACGTTCAACTACTTGGCCATTGGGGAGAAATTCATGCTGCGCAAACGGATGTGGGCCGCGCCCACCGGTGTCCTGATCGGTGCCGTGGCAATGGCTCTCGCAGCCTCGCCCGCGTACGCAGCAGACTCCGTACTCACCTACCAGCCGGGCACCGACGGATCGTCCGGCACCGCCACCCTCACCGTCACCGACGTCGAACCGGGCCTGCCAGTTTTCATCGAGTTCAATCAGGGCATCGGCGGGCCCGTGGCGACCGGCCCGCAGGCCGTCGTCATCTTCACCTGCGACCCGGAGACCAGCCAATGGTTCTACACCGACGGTGCGCAGAGCGTGGCGGTCGACAGCGTCACGGTGTACACCGCTGACGAAGAGCCACCGCAGACCTTGTTCCTCGACGAGGCGCTGTGCCTGCCCGTGCCGCCGTCGTCGTCCTCCGCCCCGTCCTCGGCCCCGTCGTCAGAGGTGCCGTCGTCTGCACCGTCGACGGTGTCCACTGACGTCGTGTCCTCGCCGCCGGTCAGTTCGTCACCGGCCGTGACCGACTCCGCCGCATCGACTGTCGTATCGACCTCGACGTCCGGATCGGAGAGCGTCGCGCCGACCACCGCGGCATCGACCTCGACGGCCGCCGCGCCGGCTGCGACCACCGCGGCGACCACAAGCGCTGCCCACGCGGGTCCTGCTCTGGCCGCCACCGGCACCGCCCCCGAAAGTGCCCTCTACACCGCGCTCGCTCTACTGGCCGGCGGTGCAGGTCTTGCCTACCTCGGGACCAAGCAGCGTCGACGTCACTCGCACTCCTGAACTGACAACAGGTCCAGAACGATCTGACAGCAGGTCCAGCAACGGGCCCCTCGCCACTGGCGGGGGCCCGTTTTGTATCGTCCCCAGCTCTACAGCTGTCGACAAGGACAGCTGAGTGCCACAAAGGCGGCATTTCGGACATACCCGGCATGGCTTCGGGACTATTCGTCCGGCTGTCTTCGGGCGGTCGCAAAGGTATGAGGGAGGTATGAGAAAGTGCGGTCCCGCCTTTACCCGGGGACGGGACCGCACAGACCTGCCTGGTCATGACGACTCGCAGGGCCACAATAATGTAGCAGGTGCGGGGGAGAGGGGCGGCGCGATCCCCCTGCCGTTCACGTTGTCGCTTAAAGTGTGTGCGTGAGGCCGCCAGGGGTGCATCGTCGAGTTCGTGAGCTTCAAGCTGCGGATTGGGATCAGCTGTTCGCAAGGCCGGACCTGCTTTTGCGGGCGCATCTGTCAGTTTTCATCGATCTCAGCAGCCGCCTGTGGTTCATGGACCGGCCCATGGAAGGCGTTCTCGAGCGCTACTTTACAGTCCGGCAATATTTGGACGACCCGCATCAGTTGCGAACGGGGACAGCTTTCGAGACGGCATGTCTTCGTTCGGTGGACATGCTCGGGCCCTATCTGGACCGCTGGGACAGCGCCAGCCTCACGTCGGCATCGCTGGACGAGGTCGAAGCCCTCCGCCCGCCACTGCTCGAGATTCCCGCGACGATCCTGGTCGGCGGTGCAGGGCGTGAGGCCCACCTTGAGCTGCGCTGCTGGAACCGGGCGAACTGTCTGCTCGAGGGGATCATCTCCCCTTACCGCGCCGCCAGCGGCATCGCCCGCCTGCAGTACGACAACCCCGTGGGTTGCAGGGAGATAGTTGACGTCTTCGATCCGCTGGTCACCCGATACGAGGACTTCCCAGAGGATCGAGAAGCCCTTGATCACACCATCATCGGACTGCTTCGCGGCTATGTCAGATCGGACCCCCACCAGGGTGCTGCCGGCGATCGATGATCGATCTGGTCACGGCACCGCAGCTGTCAGCTGGGAGTTCCCAGGTTGGCCAGGAAGAACAGCCCGAACAGGATGCAGCCGATCGCGATGCAGATCGCCGCGGCGAGCGGCGCGTTGACGTTCCGTGGGTTGAGCTGGTACTCGGCAGGTGGTTCGAGCACTTCGTCAGCCAAGGTGAAGTTGTGTCGGGCCTGTGACTGGCTGAGTTTCGCCCGGCGTCGCATGGCTGCGGCGATGACGGCCGAGTCGATGTCGTCCTGGGCCCAGGGGTGAAGCTCGACCGTGGCGGCGGGGGTTCGGAGAGCTTTGCGGTTGTTCATGTCGCATCTTTCATCAGGACCTGAGGTCCACACAGCGCAACCGAAAGATTCGCGCTGTCGGGATGGTAAATGTGGGAATCAGGACCGGGACCTGCGGGTGCTGCCGATCCGGACGGCCTGCGGTCAGCCATTTTTGAGATGCGGCTTTTCTTTTTGAGAAGCCCCCATTGTTTGATCATGGCGTGCAGTTCGTGGTCGGTCTTGTTGTAGAGGATGCAGAGGTGTCGTCGTTGCTCAGGGGTGATGACATAGAAGCTGAGCTGACGGCGTGGATCCATGGCCAGGACGAGACGTCGAAGCGGACCGATGTCGGCCGCGACGCTTTTGTGGACCGCGGCGATGGAAAGCACAATCTCGTGATGGAGGTCTTCCTGGACGGCGGTATCTTTTCGGCCGGCCGGCAGAGGACTGGGCTGGGCGGGGGCGAGAAGTTCATGCACCGGGACCTGGTAGAGCTGGGCAAGCTCGACGAGCCGGAACACACCGATCTTGCGGGAGCCGCGTTCGTAGGCGCCGAGCGATCCGCTGGTGATGACGCCCCCGGTGATCGCTTCCACGCCGAGCAGGCTGAAGCCCCGTCGAAGTCGATGCTGTCGCAGCCGCTCTCCCAAGACCTTCTGGAAGTCCTCGTGGCGAAGAGGTTCAAACTGTGTCGCCGTCATCGGAGCCCTCTGCTCTGTACAGATCGGGCCCCGACCAGCAAGCCCTGACACCAGGTTGTTGTGCTGCTGCTCCACCCGGGGACAGCCCCGATGGAAACTGTGGTCCCGAACCCGATCCAGGCGGATCGGTTTCGGGACCACAGGTGCTGCGGTAGTGCGGTGGTGCGGTGTTACGTCATCTCAACGGTCGAGATGAGGGTGTTCGGTCAGCTGTGCAGACCGGACTTGCGCGGTCGACGGGCCTGCAGCATGACTGCCCCGCCGAGGCCGAGCAGCAGGGCTGCGACGGTGAGCCAGGTCGCCAGGCTGACACCGGTGTGGGCCAGACCGCCGCCGGCGGTGCCCTTGGGCGGGTTCGGTGCCGGCACCACGGGTGCGGTGCCCTGCGTCGGGGTGACGGACACCGTCGAGGAGACCGGGCTGGTCGGCGTGACCGAGGTCGGCGGCTGCTCCGACGAGGACGGCGACGGCGTCACCGGCGGCGGCGGCGGGAAGGTGTTGGTCACCGTGATGGCGACAACCTGCTCACCGACGACGAACTCGCCCGCCGGATCGATCGAGGAGACGCCACCGTCGGTGTCGGTCTCCTCCGCGGTGCAGACCGTGCCGACCGGAACGTCGGTCAGGGTGATGACGGTGCCGTCCCGGGGCAGTTCGACCTCGACAGTGACCGGCTCGTCGGAGCCGGGTGCCGTGCAGGTGAGCGTCACCGGGAAGGTCTCGGCGTCACCGTGCTCATCGGCCGGGTTGGGGTCGACGATCACCTTGTGCAGCTCGATCGACGACAGGACCGCCTGGTAGGTGTTCGTGACCGTGACAGCGACACCTTCGGTGCCGACGACGAAGTCACCTTCGGGATCGATGGTGACCTGCGCACCGTTGGTGTCGTCCTCGGTCACCGAGCAGGTGGAGCCGAGGTAGATGCCGGGACGTTGACGACGGTGCCGTCGATGTCCAGCACGACCGGGAAGTCGATGGCTTCCTCTGCGCCGGGCCGGACACAGGACAGCGTGACCGGGGAACTCGGTGGCCCGTCCGGTTGCGGCCGGGGTCGGGTCGAGGACGACCTTGCGAAGATCGACCGAGGTCAGTCCGGGCTGGTAGGTGTTGGTCACGGTGATGCTGACCGGTTCGGTGTCGCCGATCACGAACGGGCTCGCCGGGGCGATGGTCACCGCGGCGCCGTTGGCGTCGGTCTCGTTGACCGAACACATGGCACCGACGGGGATGTCGTCGACGGTGACCTCTTCGCCGGAGATCGACAGCACGACCTCGTTGACGATCGGGGTGGCACTGCCGGCCGGGGTGCAGGTGAGGGTGACGGGGAACTCGGTGGCCCGGCCGGGGACGGACGGGGTCGGATCCACGACGACCTTGTGCAGGAGCACCGAGGTGTAGGCCTGCACGATGCCCTGATCGATGTTCAGATCCTGGCTGTTCGGTCCGAGAACGATCGGGTCGGTGGCCCCGGTGACCGGGTCACCGTCGGAATCGACCGCCGGGTCGTCGCCGGCGCCCTTGACCGTGAACGACTGCCCGGCCAGGAGAGCGGCAGGGTCGAACGTCACCGTGTAGGTGCCGGAAGCCAGACCAGCGAACAGGTACTTGCCCCGCCGCGTCAGTGGTGGTGGTCAGCGACACGGTGTTGCCGTCCAGATCCGTGCCGGTCAATGTCACCGGGAATTCGGCGAGGGGCAGCTCACCTTCGTCCTGGATGCCGTTGGCGTTGGTGTCATTCCAGACGTAGTCGCCGATCGAGGAAGAAATGATGGTGATAGTGCGTGCTGCGGGGCCGACCGGCAGGGTGACACCGTTGGCGCGGCCCGGTGACGTTCTGGTAGACGTCCGCTGCGGAGTTGCCGGACGGGGTCATCACGATGGAGACGGTGAAGTTGTCGTCGGGGGTGAAGGCGCCGGGCCGCTGGAAACGCAGACCGGTCACCTCGGCCGCGGAGGCCGGGCATCTGTTGCGGTGCCGGTTCCGCTGGCGACAGTTCCGCCTGCGGGGGCGGTGCACCACACGGTGCTGCCGGTCGGGCTGTTGTGCTGCCCAGGGCGTCCAGCGACAGCATGGCTGGTGCGGTCTTGGTGTAGAGGATGGTGATGCTGTCACCGGCGGTCACCGCGGCCGAGGTGAGGGCTAGGGTGCCGGTGAAAGCTGGTGGTGCCGACGCGTTGGCGGGCAGCACGTCGATCACGTCGACATCACTGACTTCCAGCGGGGAGTCGATGTTGCCGAAGTCCACCGACCAGGTCAGGGTCCGCGGGGTGGTGACGCCCACCGGGTTGACCTCGACCACGCTCTGCGGGTGGACTTGGCGGATCTTGATTCCCGTGGGGGTGACGATCTCGATCTGCGCGCGTCGGTCCGGTTCGCTACGGCGACGGATCAACCGGGGAGCTGACGACCGTGGTATTGGTGTAGAGACCGGTTGCGGACGGTGCTGAGGATCTCGACGGTGTAGACGATCGGATCGATGCCGTGTTGACGGCGATCGGCCCGAGATCCCATCGGACGTAGGTCTGATCGGCAGCACAGGTCAACTGGGAGTCGACCGGGGAACCGGCCTGCACCAGCACCGGGGTGATGGCTTCGCCCGAGGTTTCCCGCTTCGAGGACACGAACTGCTGATAGCGCGGAAGGCAGTCTTCGACGATGACCGCCGGCGAGATCGCGGCGGACACGTCCTGCGGTCAGGGTCGGGTTGAGGCGGTAGTTCACCGTGGCGCCGGAGGAGTACTGCGGCACCGCGGTGTCGGTGAACTCGCTGGTAGTGGGGTTCTGCACGTACTTCTTGATGCGCGCGGTCGCTCACCGATGATCAACCGGTCACCCCAGGCGCCGGTATGGGTCGCCGGGGACGTAGTTGGAGTTCTCGTAGTTGGAAGACGGATCGGCCAGGATGCCGGCGAGGTCCTTGATGCCCTCGACCCGCTTGTAGGTTCCCCAGTTCCCGATGGGATCACCGAGTCCGCCTGCGGTGGAGCGCACGGTCTGGCCGATGGCCAAGTTGACGTACAGGAAGTCCCGGGGACCGGTGTAGTCGGAGGTGAACCCGACCCGGACCCGGTTCACACCGCTGTACACATTTCCGGTCAGGACGGCTCCGGGACGGCGTCCGGAGTGCTGTACCAGGTGCCGGTGGTGCAGTCCGCGTCGGCGCCCGGCCCGGCCGGACCGGACGAGTACTCGATCTTCAGGTTCCGCAGATCCGACAGCGGGGCGGCATCAGAGACACCGTTGAAGAACAGCGAGATCCACGCAGCCTGACCGTTCGACGGTCGGCTGGTTTCCCCGTTCGCGCTCCCGACGTTGTTCAGCAGGGTCAGCCCCAGCTGGGTGTCGTCCCACACGTCGCAGCCGAAGTAGCTGCGGGAGAACTGAGTTCCCGAATTCGGGATACGCCGGTGGGGGAGAAGAACAGGTTGCTCTGCACCTGCTGGCCGGGGGATGACAACGGTGTTGCCCTCGCGGACGTAGCTGGATCCAGGGGGTCCTTGCCAGGCTCCGAACCCGCCGTTGAAAGTCCCGGCGGGGGTGTTGTTCGGGGCTCCCCAGGGCGCGCTGAACCACTTGACGAAGCCTTCACCGCGCTGCAGCGCGATCGGGCCTTGCGGTTGTTGGTTGGCCAGCACCTCGCCGGCGTTGGGGTTACCGGCGATGTCGTTGGCGACGATGTCGGTGTAGGTGTTCTCGGTCTGCAACGTCCAGGAGTTGCCGTTCGGGCTCTCCTCGCCCAGGTCCAGGATCGCATCCAGGGGGATTTCCAGGTTGACCTGCACGGAGATGATGTAGCCACTGTCAGCCGGCAGAGCACTGTTGTTGCCGGACAGCGTCGGCACGGTGTAGCCAGTGGTGTCGGCGTTGGCGAACGAGATCTGCACCGGAGTGCCGACACCGCCCGGCTGCGTGCAGTCGATGGTGCCGGAGTTGCGCACAGCGTTCTTCACCGTGCTGTTGCCGCCGGAGCTCCAGGGCAAGGAGCCCCACAGATTCTGCACCCCTGAGCAGTTGTAGCGCGGTGCGTACTTGGCGAGGGCGGCCGCTTCCGAGCCAGCCTGCGCGATGGCATCTGCCCACACGGTGGCACCGAAGTAGGTGGCGGGGCTGATGTCGTCGACCAACGTGAACGGCGACGCCAACGGGCTGGTGCCCTTCGCCGCGTCCGGGGAGCTGAGGGTGAGCGGGTACTCGTACTGGGTGCACGAGCGCGTCGCGTCGAACGAGCACGGACGGTTCGTGGCATACAGCGGTCCGGTGTTGTCCGCCGCCGACAGGCCCCGCTTGGACACATCGAAGTTCGCCAGTGCGGACACCGTCTGCGTCACGGGTTCGACTGGGTGGCGGTGGTGACCTGGTCACTGGTGGCGCTGGCCGTGATCGGTCCCATCGCGGCGCCGTTCGGCATCTCCGGTCGAACCTTGGCCAGGAAGTTGTAGTCCAGCGAGGTGCCCTGGGCCTGATCGGCGACCGGCAGGACACCGTCTGGGTGCCCAGCGCCTGGTAGGAACGTGGTGGTGACCGGAATGACCGGAGCGCCGAGGCTTGCGGGCGTCAGCGTGGATCCCGTCAGACAGAACGGTGGCAGCGACACCAGTTCCTGGCCCTGGGGCAGGGTGAAGGCAATGACCGGGTTGGTCTGGTCGCCGCCCTCGTAGTTGATGGCCACCGTGTAGTTGATGGTGTCGTTGGTGCGGATGATGTTGTTGGATCCGCTGGAGTCGTTACCCGGGTTGTCGTCAGCATCGAACGGACCGGTGCCCGTCACCTGAGTGAGCTGCAACGTCAGCTCCGGCGCTAACGCAGCGGCTGCCACCTCCGCGACTCGGGCCTGAGCGTCCTGCTCGACCGGCGCCTGCGCCGCATCCTCCCCGATCTCCGAAACGATCGCCGCTTCCGGTTCAGAAGGCGAAGACGTGCTCGCGGACTCGCTGTCAGCAGTAGCGGGGGCCGTCGGATCGCTCACCTCGACACTGCTGCTGACCCCAGACGTCACCGCCTCAGCGGCCTCCGTCGAGACGCTGGCCTCCGCTGCGGTGGAAGCGGCCGGATCGGTCGGCTCGACGGTGTTGGCGGCCGCAGCGGGAACGACCAGGACCACCAGCGCGGTCAGGGCCAAAGCCAGGATCCGGCGCGACCGGCCGGGAGAGTCGATGCTCGCTCGGTGAGCGGGCGTGGTCCGCACTATCGACTTCGCCCTCCGCCCTGACTGGGGTGGCGGCAATGGTCGTTCACGGCGCATGGTGGTCCTCCGGGTAGGAAATGGAAGGTGTTCCTGAAGGGCAGACGTCCGAGTGATGCGCTTGTCACGCGACTCCCGAAGAAACTTCGAGAAAACCTGCCGCGCCCCATCCGGCTCTAACCCGGCGTCATCATACGCACAGGGCGAGGCCCTTATAGCCCACTCCAGCGGGTGGATATTTCGCACAAGGGAACAGTGTGACGCCTCAAGAGCACGGCGCGATGGTAGAGCGATCCTAGCTCTCTGCTCGTCGAAACAGGTTGCTGTGCAACATGTCTTGTACCCCAATCCGACAGTGACCATCAGGGGAGAAGGTCTCGAGAGCGGCCGCTCCATGCCACTCGAACGGCTATCGATGCACACTTTCAGGTGTTGCTACTGAAAGCGGGAGCGTATGGCTTTCGATACATCTCCCTATCGCGTCAAACCACTGGTAGATCGCGGCGCTTATAGGACATCTCTTTCACTGATGGAAGGGCCGCGGACCTAGTTCATACCATTTTTCATACTCGGAAGGCCCAGGATGTCTTGGGCTTCGGTGAAGTTTTTGCCGCTGCTCCGAATGGGACTGAAGCGGCGCGGCATACTGATGTCGTCGCTGGGTGCCGTCCGTCCGGCGTCACCTGGCGCTTGTTCTGTCCAAGTCGGGAGGCTCTGCGCGCCCGTTCTCGGCGCGTCGCCATCTGATGGCAGTGAAGGATGAAGATGTCTGATCCCAGAATCTGGGCGGTGCCTCGACTGCCTCGAGGGCTCCTGGATCGACCGCAGGTTGAGAAACTGCTCGGCAGCGACGCCGTGATCCACGTGGTTCACGGACCCGCAGGGGCAGGCAAGACCACGGTGGTGGCCCAATGGGCGCATGGACTCGCGGATCCGGTCGCTTGGGTTTCGGTGCACCCGGGCAACGCTTCCCGACACGTGTTCTGGCGCGATGCCGCCACTGCCGTGATCAGGTCCTTCTCGGACTATCCCGCCGTCGATCCCCACAGCCGAGAGCCTGCGTGGGACGCCGCAGCCGAGATCGATGCCTTGATGACGTTCTTGCGATCTTGTCCGTCCTTGGTCCTGGTGATCGACGGGGCACATCTCATCGAGGATGAGGCAGTCTTCGCCGATCTGACCGAGTTGGTGACCTCGAGCCGGTCGCTGCGTGTGGTGGTCACCACCCGCGCACACCTGTCGCTCATGGGCTCTGGGGTGCAGGTGCAGATGGACGTCGATGTCATCGGCCCCGAGTCGCTCGTCCTGCAGCCCGAGGAGACCGCGCAGATCCTGGCTGCAGCTGGACCGGCAGTCTCCGACCACATCGACCAGGCAGCTCATCGGGCTGCTGGGGGATCGATCCTTGCGGCGCGGCTGATCGCGGCCACGGTGCACTCGCGCACCGACAGGGGTTCCGAGACCGACAGACCGGGGCTTGCCGCAGCCGGGGAAGAGTACCTACGAAAGGTGTTGCGACAGGTTCCCGACGACGGCCGGCTCGTGGACTTCATGTTGCTGACGTCAACTGCCGATACCCTCCCGCCCCCGCTCGCGCAGGTCCTGGTTCCAACCGCAGACGTGTCCCACCTGCTCCGCGTGCTCGAGGACGTCGGGGGTGGGATGGCCGGCCACGTCGAAGCCGACGGCACCTTCGTCTACCACCCGTTGTTGCGGGAGGGTCTTCGAGCGCGCCTCCGCAGATCCCGACCCGCCGATCTGTACCGGCTCAGGGCACTGGTCGCACAGTGGGAACTGGAGCACGGCGATGCGTTTCGTGCCTTCGACATCGCGGTGGAGATCGACGATCTGGCCTTCGCCTGCCACGTCGCCAAGCGCACGTGGCTGGACATCCTGCGGTTTCATGCTGACGGCATCATCCGGGCGACCAACGGGATCAAGATCTGGCGGCTGCAGCAGTACCCCCTCCTGTCCACGCTGATGGCCGCAGCTCACAACACCCGAGCCGGGGGCCGCTTTCGAGCGATGGAGTACTTCGCAGCCGCCGCCCTGGGCTCACGTATCCACCACAAAACCCTGAACACGGTGGACCGGATCATCCTGACCACGTTGGAAGGATCGGTCCTACGGGTCAGCGGCAACGTCAACCGGGCGCTCACACCGGCGCGCAAAGCAATGTTACTGATCGATCACGCCGACCCGGACACTCTCGACGAGCTGGGCGAGCTCCTCCCGGCCCTGCTCGCCAACAACGGCGTCACCTTCCTCAGCCACTCCAGGTACACCGACGCCATGCACGCCTTCGAGTCGGCGGCCACCGCCGCGGCCGCCTCGACCCGACCGCGGGCACCTCTGCATCCCTTGGCGCTGAAGGCCGGCACGGCCGCGCTTGCCGGCGACCTGGATCACGCCCGCACATTGGTCGACTTCCCGCACCAGACGACTTTCCCAGCAAAGGAAGTGGGCACCTACCTGGCCACCCTTTACCACGTCGCCAGAACGGTCCTCTTCATGGAGACCTTCGACTTCACCGCTGCCGCAGCAGAACTCGACCTGCTCGACGACGAACTACCGACCAACGAACACCGCGGCTTGTTGCTCCACCTTCGAGCTCTGACTGTCGCAGGTGCCGGCGACCCGCTTCGGGCAGCCCACCTCCTGCGCCAATCAACAGTTGTCGACCCCGCACTTCGCAGACTTGCTGCCCCCGCCTTGGCCCAACTCCACGCGACGTCGGCAGTGCTGTTCACCCTCGCCGATCACGTCGACCACGCTCAGACGGCACTGGACGCGATCCCCCGCCGGTGGCGCGACCACGTCCAAGTACAGACCGCACTGGCGGCACTGCACCGAGGCCACTCTGCATCTGCTGAGGCCATTCTGGCCCGCCAGACCCCGGCCGAACCGACCACACGAGGGCAGGCGGAGCGAGACCTGCTGTCCGCAATCCTGTTCTGGCGCGCGGGTCGAGCTGCCACCGCCCGTCACCACTTCACCGCCGCGGCCGTCGCGCTCACCAGCACCAGGATGCGACTTCCCGTTCTTTTCCTGCCTGCAGACGACCTGTCAGCCCTCCGAGAGGCGTTCCCCGACCCCGCATTTGAGCGACTGCTCGGCGCCGGCATCCCTCTCATAGCACCCCCCCTGATGACCGCCGCGCGGTTGACCCCACGTGAACGCCTAGTCATGACGTACCTGGCTCGACACCTGACGGCCTCCCAGATCGCTGCTGAGCTGCACGTTTCGGTCCACACCATCAAATCTCAGATGAACAGCGCCTACCGCAAGCTCGGCGCCCGACGACGCGAAGAAGCCGTTCGAGAGGCAACTCGACTCGGCCTCATCGGACGAGGCGAGTAGGTCCCCACCTGTGACCGGCCCGCGAAGGGGCCGACACCGAGCCGGCCCCCTTCCCGCATCGTCTAAACGGACACCACAGCAGAAATCACTCGAAAACGACTGTGGTGTTGGACCGTTTTCGGCCCCACGTCGTTGATCATCATCGATGGCCGGTCGGCTGTAGGGAGTCCGGAGCAACGAAGGCAAGGTCATGACAGGTAGCGAGCGGCTGGCAATCCCATGGGAGCGTGTAGGCGGTCCGATGGGGATCGTGCGGACAGCTCTGCCGATGGTCGCCTTCGTCGTGACATCTGCAATCGGCGGAATCACCTGGGGCGTCTCAGTTTCGGTGCTGACTGCGTTGGCGCTGGGGGTGGCCCAGTTCGTCCGCAAACGATCAATGACGTCACCGGCGCTGGGACTGCTGGCCGTGTCGTTGGCGTCCCTGGTCGCGCTACTGACAGGCGATCGCCGCGACTACTTCTCGATCGGCATATGGATGGCCCTGGGTGGGGCGGTTCTCATGGTTGCGTCCATCCTGGTGCGATGGCCGCTGGTGGGCGTGGTGTGGGAATTCTTGCGTGGTGGCGGACTGGCCTGGCGGAAGGACCGTTCAGCTGTGCGCAGGTACAGCTGGGCTGGACTCATCTGGATCGGTATCTACCTGTCCCGCTTCAGCGTGCAGCTCGCCCTCTACGAGGCCGATCAGGTGGCATGGCTGTCGGCGAGCCGGATCGTGATGGGTTGGCCACTGTTCGCCGCCGGCGTGTTCGCGACGGCCGTCTTCCTCTGGCGCAGCGAGAACCGTTCGCGGAAGCAAAGACTTGCTGGGACCCCTCCCCGCCAGGAACCGACCAGTTCTGCCGTGACGGGCCCGGCCGGAGAAGTCTGATCAAAGTGCGGGGCTGGCAGACCGCCTACTCCGAACTAGCGGCGCACTAACCGACTGCTGGGGATCGACCGCGCGCACCAAGTACCCCGAACGCGCCGGTGCCACTTAGATCTGTCGCCCACCGGCTTCGGTTTCAGCCGCTGATACGTTCGCGAGCGCGATAGCCGACTATGTCGGTCAACGAGGCTTGCAACACGCGGTCCACCGTTCGGCCGGCGCTGCTAGCCCTGTGGCTCGGTGAGTGGAAAGATCTCGGTCCCGTTCTCCAGAAGACCGTCAATGGAATCGCAAGCGGTGTCAGGTGCGGACGAGCCAACGGGCCCGAACGAATCGCCAGCCGGTGAAAGTGACCCAGCACCGTCAAGTTGTCACGCCGGTGAAGTCGCGCTGGTCGCTGGACCGGGAGATCCGTTTCCGCGAGCGGGCTTGATCAGTCGCGCAACCGGCCCGCCGAGCGGGTGAGCGTGTGGTGTCATCGAGGGATGAGATCCACGTCCAGTCGTTCGCTGTCCGTTGCGTTGTTGGCGCTGTTGGTGGCCGGGTGCACGTCGGCCTCTGGTGATGGGGAGTCTGAAGAGGGGTCGCCAGCTGTGGAGAGCGGGTTGCCGCTGTCGGACAACATGAGGGCGGCCCTGGCCGCTATCCCAGCAGACCAAACCCGGTTCATGGTCACTGATCTACAGGCCGCACGAAGCCGCTGGGGTGTGGGCAACCTCGACGGAACCGCAGCAAAAGACTCACCCGAGGTGACCGCCTGGCAGGAACGCAGTCTCAACAGCGCCGCCGTGGGCGAGCTGGGCGACTACACGCTCCCGATGCTGCAGGAATGGGGGTGGAACACCTTCGATGTCCAGTGGGAGGCCACCCTGTTCGGGGACCGTCCCGTTTCGGTGCTGAAACTCCGCGATGACATTGATATGGCCGTGGTCACCGACTCTCTCGAACAGGCCTACCTCGTCGACGGACCTCCAGAGCGGCCGCACTACCGCTTCGATCGGACCACCGGGGCATCAATCATGCCGTTCCTCGAGGCCACCGTGCTGCCAGAGCACAAGCTGATCGTCACCGGTGGCGCCCCGGAAGAGGTCCTGGCGGTGTTCGACGGCAATGCTCCCTCGGTTGCCTCGCTACCCGAGGAGAAACCGTGGGCGGAGCTGACCATGACACCGGAGGTGATGCAGGTGCGTACCGGGGGCGATGCCTGTACCGATCCCGTGGCCGGCACCCTGGGCCAACGAGCCTCCGCAGACCAACGCGCTCAACTCGAGCAGAAACTCCTCGACCTGCAACAGCTTGCTCGGCCGGTGACGATCGTCCATGCGCTGCAAGACGAGTCGACAGCCGTCATCCTCGCCGGCTACTCCGATCCGCAAGATGCTGCCGCAGACCTGCACGCGCGGCGCACGCTGCTCACTGAAGGCCAGTCCACCCAAGCCGAGCGCCCCTACACCGACCTGCTCCCCACCATCGACATCGCCGCCGAAGGCAAGGACCTCGTGTACAGCGTCTCCGGAACCGGCACCGCCCGCCTGACACTGCAGATGTCCCAAACCCAGGACGACCCGTGGGCCTACTGCGGAACCGGTTGAGCCGTCACAGCTTCGCGTCATGCCCTGGGCGAACCCATCCGCATCGACTCTTGGTAACGCCAACCCCCGCGGCAGGTTCGCGTGGCCACGCGCAACGATTGCGTCGCAAAGTTGGGCCTTTCGCGTGACGGGGCCGCACCTTCGTCGTCTCCACTTCGAAGCCGTCCGGCTTCGTCCCCGTACCCGAAAGTTTCCGCCATGCGCCGTGAACGACTAGTACCGCCACCGAGGTCAAGGTGGGGGGCCAGAGGGATTGTGGTCGGGGTCTTGGTCCTTGCGGCTGGCGGAGTCGTCGGCTGGACGCTGCCGGCCAAGGCCGCACCGGCCCTCACCGCACCGCCCCAGACCGCACCCGGGGAAACCGTCGAGGTACTGGGAACCGACTGCCTGGGCATCGACGCCGCGATTACCGCCACCGTGAGCACGGCGTCGGGGCAGGAAACGATCACGCAGGTGCAACCCGACCCGGAGACCGGCGCCTGGGGTGTCGTGTTTGACGCCGGGTCCACAGACATGACCGTCAACGCATCCTGTTCGACCTACAACGCCACCACCGACTATCCCGCAGCCACCATTGACGTCCGGCAGGACACCACCATCAACGCCACCGACCTGGGCCTGTCGTTCCCCGGTTACACCGGTGCCGTCACCGCCGGCGGCACGCTGCAGATCGAGGCCACCGGCTTCCCTGCGGGCGAGAACGTCACCGTGACCATGTACAGCACACCGATCGTGCTGGCCACCCCGTTGGCCGACGCCCAGGGCCGGGTGGTGACCACCGTCATCATCCCGCCGGACACCGCCGCCGGCATCCACACCATCGAGGTCAAGGGCGAATCGACCGGACTGAAGAACTCTCGACCGATCCTGGTCCAGGCCAGCAGCGCCGGGCCGATGACCACGACCAACCGCACCAGCGCCCTGGCCGAAAGGACCCCGCAGCTGGCCGCAACCGGCACCGCCGCACAGATCCTGATCCCGGGTGCGGGGGGACTACTACTAGCAGGCGGGGCCGCGCTGGCCTTCACCCGTCGACGCTCAACCGGCCTACCTGACCCGGGGAGGGGCCACAAGTAGCGCGAATCCGAAGTTACTGACAGGGGTCTCCATAGAGTCACTGCCCCGGCCCGTCCGTAGCCGGTCCGCTGAACGTCACGCAAACCCCCCAAGGCCTGACATAGGCGCGGACACGGATCCGGCCTCCACGGCCGGTGCCGGTGAGCCGGATCCGGACGGCGGTCGGCGGTGGCCACCACTGTGTGCGGCATGGACAGGGACGCCCATTTTTGCCGCGGAGACAGCGTGAACTGATCGCCTCTGAAGGTCTGCCCACGGTCAGCTCTCTGGCCAGGAAAGGTTCTCGTCGGATTCGCGGCGCGACCGGCTCCCGCACGTGGACGTGTCAGCAGTGCTGGCCAGCTGGACGTTGCAGCCGCTGACCGGCGCGGTGATCTGGCCCGGTGTGCCGCTCGGTGACCTTTGAAGGTGGGGAACAGGCCGGTGAGAGGGGGATCAGGCGAAGCGGCCCTGGAGCCGGCCCGGGCCGCGGCCGCTTGTGGTGTTGAACAGGTCGGTGATGAACGCGATGGATTCGGCAAGGACGCGTTGTCCGTCGTCGCCGTCGAGGTTGAACTGGAACTCGTGCGGCAGTCTCGGTTCGTGGTCCTGCGCGAAGAACACGGTCCGGGTGGGAACGCCGAGCCGTTCAAGGTGTTCGGCGAACGGTTTCGATTGGACCTCGGTTAGTTGGTCCGCGTTCCCGGCAGACATGAAGGTAGGTGGAAAGTTGCCGTTCACGGACTGCGCGGCGCTCATCTGAGTCAGGGCCGCGCTATCGACGAGCGAGCGCGTGCCGGTGTAGGCCCGTAAGACCTGCTGGATGACCCATCCCAACGGGCCCGGTTCGCCGGCGAGCGCGACAGGGTCGTACACGCCGCAGTGCAGGATCATTCCGCGAAGTTGCCGCGCCGCCAGCGCGGGCGCCACGGCGGTGACGGCGGCCGCGTCTGGGTTGGTGATGATGGCCGCGGTCTGGGTGGCCAGCTGGGCACCGGCGGAGTCACCGGCCAGCACGATTCGGTTGCGGTCCACACCGAGCTCCTCGGCGTGCTGGTCCAAGTAGGCCAGGGCGTCTTGGATCTGTTGAACAGCGGTGGGGTAGGAGGCGCGGGGCCCTGGGGTGTAGTCCACCGAGACAGTCGCGATGCCTGTTCGGGCGGTCATGATTTGCAGGTAGGGGTCCACGTTACTGCTGTTGCCGCTGATCCAGCCGCCACCGTGGATCCACACCACCACCGGCAACAGGCCGGCGCTTCCCTGACGGCGGTGCATCGTGAGGAAAGCATCCGGATCGCCCGGCCGGTACGACAACCGGGTCTGCTCAGTGACGCCGGGAATGACATGGGCCTGCATCCGGCGGGCGACGACACTCCCCGCCTGCTCGAACGCGCCCTTGACGATCGCCGACACCCACCTCGGTGACGAACGCACCATCACCGCTGCGAGCACACCGGCCGACACCAGACCCGCAGCCGCCCAGGCCACATCACGTACACCTTTGTTCATTGCCTCATTCTGTCCGACAGAGTGACCCGCGAAGACATGGCCCAGACCTGGGGGTGGGGCTGCTGTGCAAGGTGCATGACATCGCCGTCAGCCAGAGGGTGACCGGCCCGCCGCTGTGGCGTGGATGCGCCGAGGGGCGGCACTCCGGTGTGGAGTGCCGCCCCTCGGGTGTACGGAGCTGGGTCAGCTCTGGGTGGAGCGACGACGCGTCACCAGGACGGTCAGGGCACCGAAGGCGAGCAGGGCCAATGCCAGCGGCACGAGCAGCTCACCGTGCGAGCCGGTGGCGGCCAGCGCCGGCGGCTTCACCGGCGCCGGCGCCGGGGTGGGCGCCGGGGCCGGAGCCGGAGCCGGGGCGGGGACGGTGGTCGGGGTGGTCACCTCCGCCTGGGCGCTCTGGACCTGGGTGGTGCCGTCGGGGGCGGTGCCCCAGGCGGTGGCCACGTTGTGGACGCCGCCGGCGGCGACATCCGCCGCCGTCACGACGTACACCTCATCGGCGATGCACGCGGTGACCTCGAGCGGGGCCAGGACGGTAACGGCGCAGGTGACCGCTCCGGCCTTCGGGTCGTCCACGGTGACGTCGGTGAGGGTGACGTTGCCGGTGTTGGCGACAGCGAAGGTGTAGGCGATCTTCTCGCCGACATCAGCGGTGCCGTTACCGTTGAGATCGTCGAACACCGCGAGCTTCTCGATCTCCAGAGCCGGAGCCGGAGCCGGCACCGGGACCTCGACGGTGGACTCGGGCGAGGTGACCGGCTCTCCGCCGGTGCCGTCCAGACGCTGCGGGGTGGTGCCGGCAGCGGTCGCCGTGTTCAGCACGACGCCGGCATCGACGTCGGCCTGGGTGACGACGTACAGGGCGTCAGCGGTGCACAGAGCCTGCTCGCCCGGGGCCAGCGGCTCGGTCGGGCAGGTGATCGCATCAGCCTTGGGATCCAGAACGGCGATCTCGGTGAGGGTGACGTTGCCGGAGTTGGTGACGACGAAGCTGTAGGCGATGCTCTCGCCTGCATCGGCGACGCCGTTGCCGTTCGTGTCGTCCAGTTCGGCTTCCTTGACCACGTCCAGGGCCGGGGCCAAGGTCGCGGGGACCTCGTCGACGGCCGGGGCGGAGGTGACGGTCGCCGGGGGGTTCTCCGGATCGTTGACCGGCGGCAGCGCGGAAGCGGTCGCGTTGTTGACGACCCATCCGGCGTCGACGTCGGCTTGGGTGACGACGTACAGCTCGTCCGCCGCGCACAGTGCCTGTGCGCCCGGGCCAGCGGCTCGGTCGGGCAGGTGACCGCGCCGGCCTTGGGGTCGTCGACGGCGATCTCGGTGAGAGTGACGTTGCCGGTGTTGGTGACCAGGAACGAGTACTCGATGCTCTCGCCGACATCGGCGGTGCCGTTGTCGTTGTCGTCGATCAGCTCACCGTTCTTCTCCACGGACACGGCCGGGGCGAAGGTGGCGGGGATGGAGATCTCGGACGGCTCGCTGACGGTCGGGGCCGGCGGGTTCTCCGGGTCCAGGACCGGCTGCAGACCGGACGCGGTGGCGGAGTTGAAGACCTCGCCGGCGTCGATGTCGGCCTGGGTGGCGATGTACGGCTCATCGGCCTCGCAGGTCACGGACAGGCCGGGTCCGACCGGCTGGTCTACGCAGGTGACCGTGCCGGCCTTCGGGTCGTCGATGGCGAGGTCGGTAAGGGTGACGTTGCCGGTGTTGGTGACGACGAAGCCGTAGGCAACGCGTTCACCGAGGTCGGCGGTGCCGTTTTCGTTGAGGTCCTCGAGCAGGGAGAGCTTGAGCAGCGACAGCGACGGGGCCGCCTCCGGGGCCGGGGTCTCGGAGATCGACGGATCCGACTGGACCGGGGCCGGCGGGTTCGCCGGATCCAGGACCGGCTGCAGGCCCGAAGCGGTGGCGGTGTTGGTGACGACGCCGCCGTCGACATCGGCCTGGGTCACGACGTACAGGGCGTCAGCCGAGCACAGCGTGTTCTGGCCGGGGGCGAGCTGGGTGACCGGGCAGGTCACAGCGCCGGCCTTCGGATCGTCGACGCTCACGTTGCTGAGGGTGACGTTGCCGGTGTTGGTGACGACGAAGTTGAACTGGATGCTCTCGCCGACCTCGGCCGTGCCGTTGTCGTTGGTGTCAGTCAGCACGGCGGACTTGGCCACCGAGATCGACGGCGCAGCAGCCGGAACCGGGAGCTCGTCTTCCGCCGGGGCGGAATCGACCGGCGGGATCGCCGGGTAGCCGGGCGGCGGCACCGGAGTACCGGTCGCGGTGGCCTCGTTGAACACCACCCCGGCGTCGACGTCGGCCTGGGTCACGACGTAGGAGGCAGCCACACAGGTGATGGTGGCGCCGGCGGCCAGCGCACCGGTCGGGCAGGTCACGGCCCCGACCTTGGAGTCGTCGATCGTGACCGGGTTGATCGCGATGTTGCCGGTGTTGGTGACATCGAAGCTGTACTGCACGCTCTCACCAACATCAGCGACACCGTTGGTGTTCGCATCGTCCAGGACGGAGTTCTTGACCAGCGACAGCGACGGATCGATGGCATCGAAGGTCACGGTGGCCGGCGGCGGGGCGTCGACACCGATGCCGGTGATGTTGTCCGGACCGTTGACGTAAGTGCCCGCTCCGGCGGTGACGTTCACCGAGGCGGTGCAGTTTTCCTGATCCAGTGCCAGGTTGCCGGTCACGGAGACGGTGGTGGCAGTGGCGTTGACGAGACCGGACGGGCAGGTGGTCGACAGCGACGCCGGAGCGGCGACAGTCATCCCTGCAGGCAAGGTGTCGGTAAACGACCAACCGGCCTTCTCACCGAGTTCGGAGGTGTTGGTGATGGTGAAGGTCAGCGTGAGCGGCAGACCCTCGGTCTGCGACGGGGCCGAGTACGACTTGTACAGCTGCGGGGTCGCGTCCAGGATGCGGATGTTGTCGAACGCGGCATCGTTACCGCCGCCGCTGCCCTGGAAGTTGACCATCCGAATGCCCAGCTCGCTGCCGGAAAACAGGTACGCGCTGTTGGCGGTGTAGGTGCCAGCAAGAATGCCCGCATCCGGTCCGGATCCACCCACGGCCGGCGCGGTATAAGGCTCCCCGCCTGCGTTCACATCACAGGGATCGATCGGGTCCCCGTCGACAAAGGTCGGGATCACCTGATCGCCGTCGAGCAGGTAGAAACCGAACAGCGGATGGGCTGCAAAACAGTTCTGCGCCGCCGCGTCCACCGAGAACGTGACGAACCGGTTGCTGGCCAGCAGTGGAATCGGGTCGACCGTCTCGAACTGCACCAGTCCGGCACCGGGGCTGCTGCCCTCGGTGTAGGCCGTCACCGCATGGTTGGTCGCCGGATCTGCCGCCTCGTCATGCTGACCCAACGCATGGGCCAGCTGCCGGACCCGATCGAAGGACCCGTTCACCGGCGGGCAGCTGGTCAAACCGATCGCGCTGTCAGGGGCATTGAACTCCAGGATGCTGCCGTTGCATGCCGTCAGCCACGGCGCAGCCGCCGTGTAAGTGGTCCCGTCGGCACCGGTGTACGCGGTCAAGGACACCGGGTCCGCGGCCACACCGTTCTCGAAGTCCTCGGTGTACACGGTGACCGGAGCGTTCGGCACATCGGGATCTCCCGGCGCCGCGACAGCAACACCCGCGCTGCTGGTGGACAAGACCACGACGCTGCCGAGCAGACCGATGCTGCTCAGCACAGCCAGCCAACGGGACTTACCCCGCAGACGATGCGCGCCGCTTCCCCCCTTCCACCGTGTCGATGGAACGTTTCTCATGGGGTGACGATCAGACACCAGACTCCTTCACAACGAGCAATGGGCAGGACCGCTGCACAGGCCCCTGCGGCAGCTCAGTCCACGCAGGAACCTACAAGATCGTTTTCACACCGACTTCACTCAACATCACGGCCGCGCCGCATCGACCGGTTTGCTCGGCGCTGCCGCCCGCAGCACTGCCACTACAGGTGGGCAACTGCTGTCCGACGGGTACTCCCAGTAGTCAAAGTGCCAAGTGTCTGGGCGCGTCCGAGGGTTACCAACGAGTAGAACCCTGCTACTTTCAAAGGGATGATCTTGGTCTCAAGGCTGCCGTTCTCGCGATACGCACCCGATTCGGCGGTGCCGGGCGGGGCGTTGACTTCATCGCCCGAGCGCGTGAGTCACCGAATGCAGGGCTCAATCGCGTGACCTGGGATCGGGATGGGCGTCCTGTGTGGGTGAGAAGACTGCGCGCATCGTCTGCGCCTGCTTCCCCGTCGCGGACATCTCCGCCCCGGCTGGAGCTTCGCCTGACCCGCCGGTACCTGGCTGCTTTGGCTGTCCTGCACACCCTCGGCCTCATCTACGGAATCAGCGTTGATGCTCCCGTCCGGGAGCTGGTCGGGGATGCGGTGGCGGGTGGGTTCATCCTGGCCGGCATGGGGTTGTCGGTGATGTGTCGGGGATCGGTACGTCGGTGGGCGGTGTTCTTCGCCATGGGCGCGGCTGCACTCGCCTCGCTCGGGTTCGGGACCACACTGGTCGCTCATCTGTGGGCGCTCATCGAACTCATGGCCGTCGCCATGATCGTCCGCGCTTTCAGCCCCGGCCCGGTCGGCCGCCTGACCGCGGCGGCCCTGGGTGTGCTCACTGCGGCATTGCTGACCACGGCCGTGACGGACGTGCCGGAGTTGTGGCAGGTCACGTTCCCGATCTGTGTCGTCGCTTCCAGCGAAATCTTCGGAGCCCTACTGTCCGCGGTCACCAGAGCAGCACTGCTGGATCCGTTGACCGGGGTCTACAACCGCACCGGAGCGGTCATGTCCGCCGCCACCCTACTGAAACGATTCCAGCGGTCCGGCAAACTCACCGGGGTGATCATCCTGGACATCGACAACTTCAAAGCCATCAACGACACCCACGGACACCGCGCCGGCGACAAGGTCCTCACCCAGCTCACCGAACAGTGGACCAAGCTCCTACCAGCCGAATCACTCCTGGCCCGCCTGGGCGGAGATGAGTTCCTCATCCTCACCGGCGCCACGGACCTGACTCAAGTCCGGCAGCTCGCCCGCCACCTCACCCAACGCGCCCGGTACCAGGTCAGTTACGGCGTCTCTCTTGGCGAGGGCTCCCCCTCGTCACTGCCCGACCTTCAAGACATCGCCGATCAGGACCTTTATCACAATAAAAAGAACCCGCCTACCGCGAACCGGCCGGATCTGCAGAACATTCCCCGCAACTTTCCGCCGGAATAGACAGACCGACTGTCCGTACGGTCACTCGTTACTGTGTGAGCTGGGCAGGGGAGAACCAATGTGACCCTGCGAACTGATGCATAATGCACTCATGGCTACCCACACCAGCGTTCAGCTGATCGACGACATCGACGGCTCCTCCGAAGCGGCAGAGACTATCGAGTTCGCATTGGACGGCGCCCACTTCGAAATCGACCTGACCCAAGCCAATGCCGACAAACTCCGCAAAGCCCTCACCAAGTACATCGACGCCGGCCGGCGGGTCAAGAACACCGACCGCCCCACCCGCCGGGCTGTCCGTGGGCAGGGACGCAGCCGCGAAGAAGTGGCCCAGATCCGGGCGTGGGCCGTTGATGCCGGCTACCAGATCGCCGACCGCGGCCGTCTGTCCCAAAGCGTCCTCGAGGCCTACGACGCTCGTTGACCATCCCCACAGCCGCTCTGACTCGTGACACGACCATGCTCGGTCAGCGCCTCGGCCAAGAAGTCTACCGCCTTCGGGAACCCCTGACCCTCGTTGTCTGACGATCCCCAAGCTGTGCCTCAGCATGGATGGAACATGGCCCGTGCAGCCCAGTTCCGTCGCTCCCGCAGGGCATCGAAGGTGACTTCGACGCCCTGGGTGGTGATTTCCCAGTAGCGGCGCAGGGGCGCTGTCACGATCAGGATCTGCTGGGCGGCTGTGGCGTCGAGGAAGAACTGATCGTCGGCTCTGAGTCGATCAAGCGGCAGAACCCAGCCGCGGTTGACGAAGAACCAGGCGACGAGATTGTCGGTGGCCCATTCATGCCGGTCGGCCGGTAGCGGCTGCTCGCTGGAGCCGATGAACAGACTGTCGTCCTGGACGATCGCGCAGAGCGTGGGCACCCGCCTCGCTTTGGACCACCGGCGGTCGTTGCGAATATGACGGAACCCGCCCTTCCTTGGTAGGTGTACTCGCGCCGTCAGCTGCCAGATGTCGATCAGGATGGTGGGGAACGGTGTGTTGAGAACACCGGCAGGCAGAAACGGCGAGTTCCAAGTGGTCACAGAGGTCACGCTGTCAGCTCGGCACACCGAGCTCAGCCCAGCCGGCGACAGTCCTCATGCCAGGGCACTGCGGCTTCGGAGACTAGGTGTAGGCACAAAGTTCCGGTCCATTGCTCAACTCTGCAGCGTGGCCCGTTGATCTCTCGAGGTCTCTTCGATGCCCTCCCACAGCCACTCGGCCAAGACAGGACCCTCGGGGGTGCGATGACTCCACCACCGGGGATCTCTGGCCGGCGCGCCAGCGGCCAGGGCCGCTGCCGCCACCTGCAGGGGCAGCGGCTGGCCGCGGTTGTCTTGCAACCATCGCTGCGCCGCCGGGGCAACACCGGACCACCACAAAGAAAAGCCCACCCTGCCAGGGTGGCCAATCAGCCCCCACGCCGTCAAACAGGTCACGACCCATCCACGATCTGAACGCACTTGGTGGATGGCACCTCCGCGCCGCAGCTGGGCCAGACGCAAGCCATACCGCGACGCCGGCGCGGGTCTGAGCTGACCGGCTTGCATCTGATTCCTGCCTCGAGCTGCGACCCGTCTCACCCCGTCGCCTGATCAACTCGGCGTTGCCGAGGTCGAGGAAGATTTGATGCCGCCCGCTGACCGGCACCGAACGTTGAGGCATCACGACTGATATTGGCACGTGGCGTTCGCTGCTACGCCGCGCAGGACTGGTCCCCAAACCGGGGCAATCTGGACGATTCAGGCGATACTGACTATCGCCATTCGCCAATTGCGGGCGGTCAGGCATGGATCCCGTTCGTGCCGGCAATCGTCGGATTGACCCTTGGTACCATTCCCGCCATGAATACCAAAGAAATGAGTTGGGCGGTCTGTTTCGGGCTCCTCGCCGGTGTCGTGCTGTGGTTGACCACCGACCGGGTGTGGTTCCTGGGCGTCGGAGCCGTCATCGGGATCTTGGTGGGCCTGGCACTGAACGCACGACGCGACCGCGGCCGGGCCTAGCGCAGCTGCGGTAGGTCAGTGGCGCGCAGATCGGCCCGAACCCTGATGTACCGCAACGGGTGTCGCCACACCCCTGCCTGCAAGCCCGTGTCCGCGGCCACTTCGACCACGACGGTGGGTTCGACTTTGGTCAGGGGTTGTGTGCTGCGGTTCTTGGACCAGCGGGTGGAGCTGATCTGATCGGGCCAGGGATGAACAGCGCCGGCAGGTTGCAGCACCTCGCCCAGGCTCCGGGACTGCACCGCGGTCAACGGCACGGTGCGGCCCACCATGATCAGCTGCCCGTCCCGGTGCAGGCCGGCGATCACGACGTCCGGTTGGTGGATCGGGCCGAGGACGCCGCCGACGATGACTTCTTCGGTGTGGCGGGACTTGGTCTGATCCAGTCCCGAACACCGGGCCGGTAGGGGCTGGTCTGGCCTTTGCTGACGATGCCTTCGATCCCGGCCGGCCGATACAGCTCCATCCAACGCACGGCTTCGTCGCGGTCGGTGGTGGTGGGAGACAGCTGCAGCGGTGGGGCCCAGTCGGTCAAATGCTCGAGCTGGTGGCGTCGCTCGGTGAACGGCCTGGCCCGCAGATCCAGGCCGTCGGTCGCGAGGAGGTCGAACACCATGAACGAGGCCGGGTAGGCGCGCACCAGGTCGTCGATCTTGGCGGGGCTGGTGGCCATGCGGCGTTGCAGCAGGTCGAAGTCCAGGCGGGCACCGTTGTAGATGACCAGCTCCCCATCCAGGACCGTCCCTGCCGGTAGTTGGGCGGCGGGGGCGGTGATCTCCGGGAACTTGTCGGTCAGGTCGGTGCCCTGCCGGGACCAGATCCGGGAGCCGCGGTGATCGATGACGATCGCGGCGCGGTAGCCGTCCCATTTCAGCTCATACACGCACCCACCAGGCAGAGCCCGGGCCGGTGGGATGTCGTCCCGGGCTTTAGCTAACGCCACCGTCACCGGGCCGCCCAGACCTTCGACCAGCCGCTGCCCATCATTCGTCGCCGGCAGCTCCGCGGATTGAACCGACGTCGCCGCGACTGTGATGTCAGGAGCCGGGGGCGGTTCGGGTGGTGCAGGAGCTGGGGGAGTGTTCAGGGTGACCGCGGGGTTGCGGCCCGCGGCGACACGGTCCAGCACCTGGCGGAAGGTGAGGTGCTGCAGGTCCGGGTCGTCGAGCTCGTCCCAGGCGCGAGGAGCGGCGACAGTGGGGTGTTCTCGGCCGCGGAGCGAGTAGGGGGCGATGGTGGTCTTGCCGCCGTTGTTCTGCGACCAGTCCAGGAACACCTTCCCCGCCCGCACGGCGCGGGTCATCGTCGCGGTCACCAGGTGCGGCATGTCCTTTACCAAGGTGTCGGCGATTGTGCGGGCCCACTCCGCCGCGGCCGCGGACGGGATCGGTGGATCCATCGGCACATACAGGTGCAGCCCTTTCGACCCAGACGTCACCGGCACACCTCCGCAAAGGCAGCAAAACCGATCAGGACATGACCGAGCGAACCCAGTACCGGTTCTCCAACGCAGACACCGTCCAACTCGACCTCGGCCAAGCCGCCCGGGTTCTTGAGCTCATCCGGGCCGCCTACGCCGCTCAACTTGATGTACCCGAACGACCTTGAGTGACGGCAGACTCGCGGACCGGCCTGGGCGACCGTCGCGATCGTGAACGTGTCTCGGATCAGAGTGACCGGAACTTGAAAACTACGTCGTGCACAAGACCAGCGTTGAACGACACGTAACTCGTGCCGGCGGCCTGTCACGCCACACTGATTTCGGTACTGAGTTCTGCAACACCCAGCACGCTCGACCACAGAGCGGTTCAGCGACCTGGCGGAAGTGTGGCGATAACGGTCGTATTGGCTACGTCTCGACTGGCCGCAGCCTTAACCTCTCAGCACTGAGGGAAGCCGCTGCCAGTGCAGGCCCCGCAGCCACGGCGCCCCGAGCCCCCCGCCGCGGTGGGCCACCGGGATCGGGAATGAGGAGACTGAGTTGGCGATGTCGTCGATGGTCGGGTACCGGGGAAGCAACCACTCCACACCAGTACATTCACCCCATGCATGATGTGATGTAGGCATGGGAAAACAGGAAGACGCACTCGCCCTCGCAGGCGCACTCCTTTCAGAGATCGAACTGCAGCAGCTAGAGCCGGTGGCTGTCGTACTGAAGGCAAGTCGTCTAGCACGCCTAGTCGGGCATGACGATCTTTCAACCTTTACTCGATTCGAACGCGGAGGCTATCCTCCCAATACGAGCTGGGCTCGCTTCGCAAAATTGGCTGGACGAGAAGGAACCGAGGCAGGAAAATACTATACAGTGCCGCTGTCGCGGGTCGAGTCACTGGCGACAGGAGCCGATTCTGCCATCCAGGCACTGGCTGGCGGGCGCCAATTCGGAGGAGATTACAGCGCGATCGCTTCCCGCGAGCACGACAACAAAATTAATGGCCATTCCTCAAACTTGGCAACCTTCCGTGCCATTTCGACGCAAGTTGTTGCCGTGATCTACGACATGGTGGCAGATATTTACCACGAGTTGCTATTTAGCAATCTGCAAGCGTCCCTGTTCTCAGAAACCCAGAACCTAGTGGATGGCACACTAGCTGAGTCAAGCGGTTCTTCACTCGCGAAGATTGAGAGCGTTTCCGCTCGACTACGCGACGGCGACGAAGAGTCGATCAGTCAAGCGTTGACGACTTGCCGCCGATTGATCGATTCCGCTGCCGACTTTCTCTTCACCGCCCGCGAGGAAGCATACAATATTGGAGACGGAGCCACGTTGGCGGTAGGCAAGCCACAGGTCCTCAATCGCCTTCAAGCATTCACGCACAGTGCTAATGCCAGCAAATCCCGCAGGGACCGTTTGCGCGTAACGCTACGTGAACTCTACAGCCGATGCTCGGCCGGCACCCATGATTCCGTGAATGCTCAGGAAGCTCGGTTCGTCTTTCTTCAAACTTACATCGTGCTCGGTGAGGTCCTCACCCTAAAATCGGCTAATAGTATCCCAGATGCCGTCGAACTTCGGGAGAATGGCACTGACGATCAAAGCGCCGATACGGTCGAATAATGGCACCCGGCGACGATCCGCACCTGCTGTCGAGAGCGGCTACGAGATCGCCGATCGGGGTCGCATCTCCAAGAACACCCCTCGAGATTTGTAGGCTCGCTGATCGATATTGGTACGTCGTTCGTGCCGGGGCTCCCGTGTGGGAGTTGTTCGGCTTGTCCGTGGTGGGCGGCTCGGGTCTGCCGACTCAACAGGTCTCGCGCCTGGTGTTGGTCGAGCGATGGGTGGCCACGAGGATGCCGACCGCCGTTTCGATAGATTTGCGACGTTCCAGCGCCGTCCACAGTGCTACCGCGGTGCCACCTTGATGGTCAGATGACTGTGCAGTCCGCGGTCCAGATACTCACTGAAGATCGTCAGTAGGTCCTCGTCTCTCCAGCCACTGCAGTAGACTGCTAGCGCTGGTGCTTGCATTAGTCCGAACAAGGGGTACGACATGAATGACAGCTCGAAGAAAATTCGCCTGGCCCGGACCTGGACGATGGGTAAACTCATCAATAGGGGCGGCTTCGCGAGCGTCTACGAAGCCAGCCTCGAAGATGGGAGCATCCGGGCTGTCGTGAAGCTGGTTGAAAAGGTTCCTGGTGCGGATCGTGAGATTTTGATTGGCTCGGAGGCTCAGAGCACCAGATCGTGGCCGAACGTCGTGCCAGTGATTGATTCAGGAGAGCACGAGGGCAAGCTAGCGATCGTCATGCCCAGAGCAAATATGTCTCTTCGCGATCTCCTAATCGATCGGTCAGGCATACTCGCTACTGACGAGGCACTACGAATTCTTCTTGATATCGCTACTGCTTTGGTGGGAATCGAGGAGAGCGTAGTCCACCGGGACCTCAAGCCTGAGAATATTCTCCTCCTGAACGGGTACTGGTGTATTGCCGATTTCGGAATTTCGCGTTATGCAAGCTCTTCCACCTCGCCAGCAACGCGGAAAAGATCTCTGACTAAGGAGTACGCGGCACCTGAGCAGTGGCAGATGATTCATGCAACCAGCAAGACAGACGTTTACGCCTTCGGTGTCATTGCCTACGAGCTACTGGCTGGATCAAGACCGTTCCATGGACCAGACGAAGAAAGCTACCGGGACCAGCACTGCAACCACCACCCTCCAGTGCTCGCGCAGGCGTCGGTCCGTTTGCGTGATCTAGTCGAGGAATGTCTGGACAAGAACGCAGCTACTCGGCCGACGCCGGCGAGTCTGGTCTCTCGGCTCCAGAGGGCCCAGGAGGCACCCCCAAGCCCGGCGTTGTCGGCTCTGGCCGACTGGAACAGTACTGCACTTCGTGAGCGTCGTGCAGAAATCACGGCCGCACAACAGGCAGAACTGATGAAACGGGACCGCGCAGAGGCATTCAAGACTGCTGAACGACGATTTTCCGCCATTCCTCAAGAATTACTGAACACCTTAGAGACATGGGGCCCAGCAGTTGCCGTGGAGAAAGGTGCGGGTCATGGAACCCAGGCATTCACGGCCAGTGCATATTCTATTCCAAATAAGAACATGGTGAAGCTAGGCGTAAGCAATCCTGTTACGGCCGACCCCTGGTCGGGCCCCTTTGACGTCGTTGCAGAAGCGGTTGTTTCTCTAACTCTTCCCGCGACTCACGGGAAGCAGGGTTGGCGAGGGAGAAATCATTCGCTTTGGTTTTGCGATCCCGTCGAGAAGGGCAGTTACGGTTGGTACGAGGTCGGCTTCACTGCACTCTTCGCCGCGCAGAGTGAATTCGAACCATTTTCCCTGCCCCCTACTGAGAGTGCGATAGCATTTCAAAACGCGATCGGAACCACCCAACTTGGCTGGGGACCAGGGGAGCTCGATCGCTCGGACTTGTCGGAGTTCGTGGAACGTTGGATCGGCTGGTTTGCGTCGGGATTACAGGAGGCCCTCTACCGACCTCACGTAATGCCCGAGTCGGGCAAGGTCAGATCGTTTCGGAGAACCTGACGGAGTTATCGGAAATCTCGAACACCCCGCGGCTGGGATAAAGCCCCCTACACATTCGAGGCTCGGCTTGTTCCCGGGTCAGGTAAGCGATTGAACGTCGACGGGTGGAGGCCAGCATAGTTTGTCGAGATCTGTTTCGAGTTAATAGTTCTCGCCGACAATTCATCTTATGTCAGGTTAAGCAATGCGGATGGCATCTGATGCCGAACTTGCACTCCTCCACTCACGCCGCGGCTGATGGCGATCCGGTATTTCGATGCCGGCAGCCGCCCTGAACGGCTATCGACCCGCCGGCTACACGGAGCTGCGAACAGCTCTGCACTAATTAACACCTTGGCGCGAACTCGCCGACTGCCTGACGTATCGAGCTGCTGGCCCAGGTCAAGGCCGATGTCCATGCCACCAGGTACCGGACCCTCCGGGCGGCGAACACCCAACTGATCGGCCTGTGCTGGCGGATCGGCAAACTCATCCTGGACCGGCAACACGAACAGGGCTGGGTGCCCGGGTCATCGACCGGCTCGCCGCGGACCTGCGACGCGAGATGGGTGAGCAGCGCGGATGGAGCCGCTCGAACCCGTTCTCCATGCGGGCGCTGGCCACGCTGTGGCCGGACCCGGCAATCGTCCAACAGGTCGTTGGACGATTGCCGTGGGGCCCGATCATCGTGCTGCTCAACTCACCGACACGCAGGAACGGGACTGGTACGACCGCCGTTCCGCCGACGGAGGCTAGTCCCGCAGAGTCCTCGAAAACCACATCGCCACCGACTGCGCAGACCTCTGCAGGCTCGCCACCTGAGCTGGTGATCCAGTGGGCGATCTGCCCCGCTCTGGTCCGAGGCAGATAATACCTCTAGGATCTCGCTATGGGGATCACACAGATGCTAGCGGATTCGGCTAGTAATAACTGGATCGATTGGGCTGCAGCAGCGGGAACCATCGGGGCTGGCGTTGCAGCGGCCTTCGCCTCCTACGTGTTGTCTTCTGGGTCAAGGAGAGAACTACAAGATGCTGCGAGAGAAGTCACTAACGATGCCGAGAAGAATTACGAGGCGGTTCGTCAGCAAACTGAGTCGAATCCTGAAGGAGAGGTGGAGACACTTCGTCGCCAGATCGCAGAAAACCGACTTGGGCGAGCGAGGCTCGAACAAGATCGAATTTCGAAGCAGAATCGTGAGATTGATCGCGCTCGGCGCCTCTGGACTTGGATGATCATAGTGACCAGCGTCATTTTCCTCTTAGGCGCGATAGTTGTGCTAGCTGGGGCGGTCGCGGTAGGAATTTTCACTGCAGTCGCGTCGGTCCTGTCCGGATTTGTAGGAGGAGCCGCTTACCATCGCCTTAACAAGCTTGAAGATGCTGAGAGGGAGCGGCAGTCGTTAGAAGATCAACGCTTGGAGAGGGACAAGGGCAGAGACGACGCGCTCCGCTTAGCCCAAGCATTGCCCGAGCAGAGCCGGAATCAACTCACCATGGCTATCGCAATGAGCATGGCGTTTGACGCCGATCTAAGCCAACTCCTGCCCCTGTTGTCCTCCCAGCAGCACCATCAGTCACTCGATCAGCGGCTGCAGCCCCCGCAGCAACCTACTACTGAACGTCAAGTTCAGGCACCAGTTCTCCATCCAAACCCGGACTTCCCAGGACAGCCGGATAGTGAATCTTAGCTCTTGCTCGAACAGATCGGGGCAAGCCTGGACCAACAACGCCGTCACGAGAATCGCCGATTCATAACCACCTGCATCTTCGGTTCTGCCGAGACCTGTCGAGTTTCAATTCGTCGATAGTTGAGGGTTACTGAGGCCAGATGTCTAACAACTCCGTGACCAGGGCATCCCAGGAACCGAGGGTGACCTGGTTGCTGCCAGTCTCTTCGTCAATCAGCCGCCGCAGCACCGAAGTAGCGCTGGGCGTCTGAGTGTCTGCTCGAAGGAACTGCCCCGCCCGTGTCGACGTCGCCTTGGCCTCGGGATTGAGTTGGTGAGACTCGAGGCCAGCTTGCAACGTCTCGACGTCCACGGTGTAGAGCAACCGGTAGATGTCGGTGACATCTTTGCCCTTGATTCGCTCAAGCTTACGTGCGCTGATCCGCTCGTGCAGCTTGATCAACTTCGCCACGATCAACGCAGCGGGACCTGCCACCTTCAGCTCGACCTGACGATCGTCACCGGGAGTGAGCGATAACAAAAGGTTGACCTGGTGGTCGACCAAGGCCGGCTCCAGTCCGCCGGTTATTCGGGCGATTTTGTTTCCATGCGGTGGCAGCTTCGCCGCGCGCGCACCGGGCTTGATGTTGTTGCTCTGGTGCGGGCACACCATCAGATCCACCATGATCCCACTTGGGCTTTTCCACGAGCCGGGTTGGCCCCCTTCGGTGAAACCTGCCTCCAGCAGGCTGGGGGACATCTCCGGTTGCGCGGTCAACACCTCGGCGTTGATGGCCAAGTCGCCGTCAGTCGTCGTGATCGAACCGGGGATACCAGCACCCTCATCTCCGATATTCATGTAGATCGCTTGCGCACCAACGAGAATCAAGCTCTCGCTGTGATCGGATAGCGCCGTCAGTGCATCCAGCAGGGTCGCCCGAGCTGCGCGGTACTCCGGTGAAACCTCGGTCATGTCAACTCGCTTCCTGGATACAACTGATCCATCAACTGGTCTGCTTCGGCGGGGAACCTACCACCCAAGGAGTAAAGATCGGCCAGGACCTGGACAGGTACTACATCCATCACCATCCCACCTTTGAAAGGCGTCAACAGATCTTGATCATCTAGGTGACGGGGCTCTACCAGAACGACGTTTGCTGCGGCCCGATCTACAGGTACCAGCCTGAAATTCATCATCGCAGTGTCAACATCGGCGACGTAGTAAGACGCCAGCGTCAGCGGAACCACCGACAGCAGCTCGCCCTGAAGCAGACGTCGTGCCGATAGCGGCCCGGTTCGGCGTATCCCGTAGCCCGCCGGCAGATCCCACTCGCGGTCGAACACTTTCCCCAGGCCACGTGGGGCCAGCCCCCATTGAACCCTGCGGTGTGACTTCAGGATGCTGTAGTCCTGCAGCCATCGATCCAGTAAAAGCCGCCGGTCAACGCCGACGATCTGCCCTGCAGTGTCTCGCTGGATCGCGCCGAACGCCTCCAGCGCCGGGAGAACCTTCGAGATCGTGCCTGGCGACTGTTGCGTCGTTTTGGCCAGCTCTCGTACCCCCATCGGGAACCGGTTCACTGCCCACAGTGCACGCACCACGCCGCTGGCACCGGGTCCATCCAGCCGATTGATGGACCGGTTTCCGCTTGAGCTCACGGGCGGCCGCAGCGCTCCTTGGGCTTTCACCAGCAGGCTGGTGGGGCCGGCCAGCACGATGGAGACCCAGCCAGTGGTGTCTGCGAACGAGATGCCCAACCGGTCCGCGGCCTCTCGAAGAGACGCCGTTGCATACTCGACGAAGAGCATTGGCATCGAGGCTTTCTCGGACAGGCTGAATAGCTCCAACACCGAGGACAGGCCATGCAACGAGGACCGCACCTGCACTGGGATCCGAGCTGCGCGCCCTGTAGCGCCGGATCGGTCACGAACACGGATCGAGAGGTAGCCGTCGATCCCTTGATCAGCGGATTCACCTGCCTTCGGCTCCCACTCGACGTCACACCACACCAGCGTCGCGCGCACTGACGCCAGAACAGCCCTGATCAGGCGCGTATCGGAGATAGAGGTGTTTCGCATGACAGGAAACATACCATTTTCGGAAACGGTGCAGTTCAGAGGGTCAGCGGCGAGAGCGGCGCAGCTGCCTCGCGGTGGGGACTGATGTGCGCGCGGAGTGATGGTCGCTTCGTGACTTCAACTCGCTCCGCCTCATCACGATTCCGTGGATCGGTTCACGACAATCGAGCACGGCCACCTGTCGATCGGAGCGTCCGGCGGCGGAGCGACTTCGCCGCCGGCCGTCCACCAGAGGCACACTGCGGTTGCTCCAGCACTTATCGCGCGCGTATCCGCCGGAACCACAACTTCTTCAGATCGGCGGACATCGCTTCTACTAGTGCTTCTCGAGCGCCGTTGGAGAGTGCTCTGGGATAGCCCTGACCGAGCGGGATCTGAGTTTGGCGGGTCACGCTCGGTTCGCCCCATGCATCGGTCATCTGAGGGCCGGCTTCGCGTATCGCTGTGTCAGCGAAGTTTTTGAAGGCGGTCGCAACTGAGGCCGGGGCGTGCATGTCGAGAAGTGCTTGGTAGTGCGAGATCGAGGCTTTGGTGTCGGATATCGAGCTGGAGATCGCGAACCAGGTGTTGGGGTCGTCAATCTTGCGTCTGATGCGGTAGGGGGCTTCGAGGTAGGCCTCTACTGTGCCGATGGCGTCTCCGTAGAGGGTGGCGCGTTCGCTTCGTCGACCTGCGTTCTGTTGGACGGCGTAGCCGATGATCGCGACGATGGCTGCAAGGATGGCTGCTCCGCCGACGAACATGTCAGCGGAAGTGATTCCGTCGGCGACGGCGGTGCCGGCTGGTTCGATGGCAGGGTTTGGGGGTTCGTGGGTCATGCGGCGTCCGGTAGTCCGTGGGGGGCTTCGTCGCCGAGCCAGCGACCGCCATCATCGCCTCCGGTTGCGCGCCAGTGGTCTTCGTAGGCGAGGTGGTCGATGGTGATGTTGATGAGGTCGAGCAGGCCTTTGTCGGCCGTCCATCGTCGGTTGACCGGGTCGTAGGGGAAGTAGAGGCAGAGACTGCCGTCGGGCATCCGGTGTTTGGACGGCTTTCCGGGTTCAGCCCAGACCTGGGGGTAGTCCTGAGGGTGCAGGTCGTAGCAGTAGTAGTTCGGGGTCGCGTGGAAGATGATCGAGACCTCGACCAAGTCGTTGGGGCCGCGGACGTCGAGCTCTAACCGGTACTCGAGGATGCCGCGGTGTTCGATTCGGCGCAGTCGGTCTCCGTACTGGCGTCGTGCTGCGTCTTCGAGGAGGGTTTGCCAGGTGGGGGAGTTGCCGTACCAGTGCAGGGCCGGCGGCACCGGGGGCGGGGTACTCGGCAGCCAGTGGATCGGCAGGCGGGTGCAGGTGCGGCTGCCCGGCGCGGAGAGTTCAGGGGTTTGGGTTCGGCTCGAGGAGATGCTGGCCCGCCGGCCGCCGGTCTTGTGACCGGCGGCGCGGCGTTCCGTTCGAGCTTTCCGACCGCTCACGGCGCCCAGGATCGGACAGGGGTGCGATCGCGCACCAGGGGAGCCGCGACCACAGCGCTGGCAGTGGTCGCAGTCTTGGCGCGCAGGTCTGCCTGGCGCTTGACCTGCTGCTTGGTGGCCTCTTCCTCGGGGGGAGGGGGGAGCATGTCGCGGTCGTTGAAGAAGGTGGCCAGGGCCTGGACCGCAAGGACGTCGTACCCGTCGTTGGCGTAGTCGATGGCCTCTTTGAGCTTCGCGCGGGCTGCCGTCAGCTTTCGGACGAGTTCAGTTCGGTCGCCAGGGATGCTGATGCTGCCGGCAACTCCGGCCGGGTCGGGGGTGTCCCGCCAGGCCAGGTCGTTGATGGCGTGGTCGAACCAGGCCATCATGCCGTCGAGCTGGTCCATGTCCTCGCTCAGGCTGGCGAGCCCGAGTGCCTTGATGTTCCAGCTGCACAGCGGCTTGGAATGCCTGCGTGACCAGTGCTTAAGCAGGCGGATCGTTCGCGCGAAGTTGTCGTTGCTCGACTTGTGAGCTTCGCGCACCAGCCGGGTGTGGGTCTCCGGATCGGAGCGGTCCCAGGAATCGTGGTTCGGGATCCACAGCCCGGCCCAGGGGTGGTCCAGCGCGATGATGACGTCTGCAGTGAAGTCCTTCTCATCCGGATCGACCGGGGCGCCGAAGGAGACGAAGACCGAGCGCTTGCGCTTCTCCGAGTTGTAGACCCGCAGAGACGGGAACTCCTCCTTCAGCTTGTCCCGGATGGCGTTCGCGGCGCGATCCTGAAGCTTGCCCGGCCCGTTGGCGTACAGCCCGAACTCGCCATCCGGGTTCGGGACCACGATGCCGAGGTCGACGTCCGTGAGCGGTGTCAGGGCGTCTCTGTGGGCCACCGACCCGTTGGTGTAGGTGCGGCTGTCGGATCCGAACTCCTGCCGAAGCACGTACCTGATGAGGTCCCGCCGCCGGCGTGCTTCCTTCAGCTCGTCGGGGTTGACCTGGATGCGTTCCCGCGCCTCCCTGAGCACCTTCCGGAGGGCGGGAAGACCAGACGCCCCGTTCATCGCCGGCCTCGCTGGTTCAGCGGGGTGGCGGCGTCGGCTGCCAACGGCGCGGTAGTGGGGCGATCCCTGAGCCGGCGCTCGTCCCGGCGGGATTTTTGACGGATGTCGTGGCACACGGTGACAGGCGTCATCGAGTACACCTCCTAGCCCCAGTGGGGCTCTCGTAGTTGAGAGCACCGACCCCTTAGCCAGCAGGGTGGCCAAGGGTTGGGTAGGATGTAAGCCGTCGCGCCGTCCAAAGCAGACAGCTCAAATCCCACTTCGGTACTCCGGGTCCCACCCGGTGATCAGGTGGGATTTTTGCGTTGGGGTGAAGCTTATCCCGTCGGCAGTTACGTACTGTAACGCTCTCGACCGGTCCTGTCTACATCTAGTGCCGATTGAGTTGACAGTCCCCAACATATAGATCCGTGAGTCGCCTTGAGTCACTTTGGCTCGCGCCTCTTTGGCGTGCGCGCCTCGGACTTGCAGGCTTCTTCCTGTCTGCACATCAAGATCAACCGTCTGGTCAGACAGTACCACGTACCCCCGACAGGAGCGGTGCGCGAAGGCCTCTGTCGCGTCCACTGACTGACGATCAGGGGGGCAGGGGGCTTAGCAGTCTCAAGTTGCCGAGTTCTAGCGCTAGGGACAAATGAGAAGGATTTGTGGCTCCGGTCACGTGGAAGCAGTACCGGAGCTGGCACCCTTCCGCCTGCTTCGAACTGGCTCACAGACCCTTGTTGACACAACTTGCGCATGTGGATAGGATCGCTAAATCAGTGGTTAAAAAAACATTGATACTTCCTATCTAGATCCTTCCACATCCGACTTCATCACTGGGGGACCCGTGACCTACCTGGTGACCGAGGGTGAGGTGACGACCGCACCCACCTTGCGAACCGTGCAACGGTCAGGAGGTCAGGGCTATCCGGTCGCAAACTTCATGTTGAGCGTCCGGGACCGCCGGCGACGGGGAGGCGAGTGGATCGATCTTCCGGAGGAGAGCTACGACGTCGCCGTGTACGGCGACGCGGGACGACGCGCTGCCGCAGTGATCCGAATCGGCGATCGAGTCGTAGTCGCCGGCACTGTTCACAAGGAGGAACGTCCTGACACTCGCGACTGGGCAGACCCCTTCAACAGGCATCTCGAAGCCGACCACGTCGGACTGTCGACACGGTTCATGACTCCAGAGCAACGACCGGCCATCACTCGCTGACGTATGGGGCAAATTGGCCCCTCAATCTGCCAATCGACCCGCCCAACGCTTAATATGTCATGTGACGTAAATAGGGCTTCCCGGTTGAATCGACTGATCATCACCAACCCCCGGCCTGTTGAGCCCCGACACGCTCACGATGTAGGCACCTCCTAGGCAGTTACCGCGTAGCCTGCCTGCACAATTCACCACATGGCCACTCACACCAGCGTCCAGTTGATCGACGACCTCGACGGCAAGTCCGAAGCGGCCGAGACCGTGCAGTTCGCACTGGACGGCGCCGCCTTCGAGATCGACCTCACCGAATCCAACGCCGCCAAGCTCCGCAAAGCCCTAGACAGGTATGTCGCCGCCGGCCGCCGAATCCGCGCTACCAGCCCGAGCACCCGCAGGCCGGCCACCCGCAGCGAAGGCCGCAGCCGAGAGGAACTGGCACAGATCCGGGCCTGGGCTGTCGAGGCTGGCTACGAGATCGCCGACCGCGGCCGCATCGCCAAGAACATCCTCGAGGCCTACGACGCCCGCTGATTTGGACAGACAGTTCATATTGACGAGACCTGTTGCATCCCAACGCATCTCGCCGATAATAATGATTATGTCAGGTTTGGGCTGAAACAGCCTGGCGGACACCAGCTTTCGCATCACCGCCCATCGATAGACCCTTGACTCCCAACGTCATCGACAAAGACGGTAAAACCCTCAACCGCAGTCCCTTGATCCGCATGGCTGGGACGATGCAAAAGGGCCCCGCGCCGGTGGCGAGGGCCCGTTGCTGGAGCCGTTGTCAGATCAGGAGTGCGACTGACGTCGACGCTGCTTGGTCCCGAGGTAGGCAAGGCTTGCGCCGCCGGCCAGGAGCGCGAGCGCGGTGTAGAGGGCACCTTCGGGAGCAGTGCCGGTGGCGGCCAGAGCAGGACCCGCGTGGGCAGCACTCGTGGTTGCCGCGGTGGTCGCAGCCGGCGCGGCGGCTGCCGAGGTCGACGCCGCGGTGGTCGGCGCAACGCTCTCAGAACCGGACGCCGAGGTCGAGGTCGACACGACAGTCGATGCGGCGGAGTCGGTCACAGCCGGGGACGAACCGGCCGATGAGGTTGCGACCTCAGAGGAAGGTCCGATGGTGACGGTGGGCTGGATTGTGATCGACGGGGCCGAGGACACCGACGTCGGTGAAGAGACCGGGGTTTCGATCAAGGGGTTGCACAGCGTCTGATCCAGGAAGACTGCCGGGGAGAAGTTGGGATCGAAGGTGTTGGGGTCGATGGTCACGTAGGAGACGTCTTCGATGGCGGGAAGGCCCGGACCGAGGACCCAGGCGCCGTCGAAGCATCGCAGTAGGAGCAATGGCAGCGGTTCGGAAGGCTCAGTGAGCCAATACTGGCCGCTGTTGGCAGCGATGGCATCGGCCCCCGGATCGTAGGGATCTGCGCTGACAACCGCGGTAGGTGCTCCGTTCTCGTCGACGGAATAGGTGACGGTGACGTCAGCGGCAGCCGTCCCGGCTGCGAAGACGACAGTCCCGGCCACGATGCCTAGCACGATGGACGACTTTCCCAGCACACGACGCAACATCAGCAAATCCGCCGAAAGATCCCCCATTGCCCGAGTTGTCGGGTCTGTGCGGGAATTTAGCATGGCGAGTGGAACCGGACGGGCACGAGCCGGGCGCACACGATCGATGCTCGCTGCACCTCGACCACCCGACAGCGGCGTCACTCTCCCCTACCGCTACCGCTGGACCCGGCAGACATCGCCGACCTGCCCTACCGCTGTCGATGGACCCAGCAGACATCCCCGATCGGCAATGCCGGCGTGCTGCAGCCAGGAACAGAACAGACCGGTCTGCAGTCTTCGCCGCAGTAGTACTGCCAGCTCAGATGTCACCTACCTGTGCAGCAGACCCCTTCGATGGGGTGACATCCTCGGTCAGGCAGGGCTGGTGGAACATCGGGAGCGGGCGAGGTAGCCTCGCCGGTACCGATGGTCGCTCTCCGACAGGCCGCGGCACAGCTACCGATGCTCGGCCCCACGTGGTTCTCCGCCTGTCGAAGTCCGTGGTGACCGAGCTGTGTTGGTCCGGTGGAACCAGATGACCGGTCATCGGCGAGATCGAGGAGAGACGGGATGCGCCCGCACAAACGAGATGTGATTCTGCGGGCCGCTTTCGAGGTGATCGAGCGTGACGGGGTGGCCGAACTGACGATCGAGGCCGTCGCAGGAGAATGTGGTCTGACCCGGGCTGGGGTGCAGTACCACTTCGGTACGCGGGAGTTGCTGTTCCAGGCGGTGCAGGAGTGGCGTGCTGTCCGCTGGGACGGGCTCTTGCGTGACAAGCTCGGTGCGGATCCAGCGGCGGCGACGTTGGACGAGCGTCTTGCAGCTTATGCGGAGGTCAGTGAGGAACCTGCATCGACGGGGGAGTTGTTGCTGATGTTGGAGGCCTCTCGACGCCCTGAGCACCGGCATGCCTACGGCGAGGTCGCCCAGCACTGGCTGCCGGATCTGTCGCAGATCTCGCCTGACGATTCCGCTGCGGTGACCCGGCTTCTGGTCCAGGTTGCCTCGGATGGCCTGTGGGTCGCCGACTCCATCGGCTCGCCGATCCCGGCAGCGCTCCGAAAGGCCATCTCGGCCCGCATCATAGCTCTGATCAGCCACGACGTCTCCACAGGCGGTACGGACCCGGGCTGCTGAACCGGACACCGATGCTCTGAACGGATGAATCCCTGCCAGCAAACTGGACTAGTAACTTTGCGCAGTGCATAGTTGTGGCAGCGAGATGCTGCAACGCCCAGCGGGGACCTCACGACGAGATGCAAGTAGGCATGTGCCTGTCCGGCGTCTCGCGGTGATCGCTGTGCAGCCCGGGGTGTGAAGGTCTTGGGAGGCAGCGTGTTTGCACCTGTCGGGCACGTCGGAGTGTCCGATGGGTCTCTCCTTTGTCGTTTCCCTGTCCACGTCGGGTGATCCCGGCTGCAAGAAAGTGAACTGATCATGAATCCGGTCAAACTGCTTCTCGGTTTCCTGCCTTGGTTGTTGTACAGCGTGTTGACCGATCTGCCGATCGACGGGATCGCCGGCCCGGCAGCAATTCTCGCCACTGTTGTCAGTGTCGTGCTGTTGCTGGTGAACCGCAAGAACGGGATCAGCATCATCGATGCCACCAGCGCGGTGGTCTTCGGGGCGCTCACGGTAGTGGCCTTCGCCGGCGGCGCCGAGTGGATCCACGACTACGGCAGGGCCACCTCGGCTGTCGTGCTGGCCGTGGTCATGTTGATCTCGTCGGTGACGGTGCCTTTCTCGGAGCAGTATGCCCGTTCGTCGGTGCCGCAGCAGTACTGGGGCTCACCGATCTTCCGCGCGAAGAACCGCCGTATCAGCGCGTTGTGGGGTTTCACCATGCTGATCATGACCGGCTCACACCTGCTTGCCACCTTCCTGCTGGAGGAAGGCACCACGGCCGGTCAGTTCTTGCTGAATTGGTTGGTGCCGGCGCTGCTCGTGGTGCTGGCAGTCAAGCAGACCAAGCGCATGTCGGGTGATCACGTGGAGCAGGCCTCAGCCGGCGCTGCGACCACCGGGCGATGATCAGCGAGACCGCCACGATGCCGACTGCGGTCGACCTGCAGTCCGAACGCTACCTGTCCGGCTGGTTCGCCCCGATCATCGACGAGATCAACATGAAGGACCCGCGAGAGCCCACCGTTGCCCGGCAGGCCGGTACGACCGTCTCCTGACCCGTCCGTTTGCGGCCGGCTCACCCCCTGATGAGAAAGCTGAACGTCATGTCCCTGCTGCACCCCGATGCGCACCGCGTCTACCAGACCGAGTTCCTGCCCGACTCGCGCGACTACACCGTCCGGTCTCTGCTCGGCAAGACCTCCCGCGGTTGCGCCGACGCCGGCGAGGTCCTCGCCACCCTTGCCTCCGTTGACCCGTCGGACCACCGTGCGTGGTTCGATGCCTGGGTGGCCCTGGGGCGCCGTATCGCGGCCGTCGCTGCCGCCAGTGCCGCTGCCGGGCACCGCGTCTCAGCCGCCCGCGCCTATCTGCGGGCAGCCACCTATTTCGCCACCGCGGTCTCGGCCGTGGACGGTTTGGACGGCGACGAATCACCGCTGCTGCCCACCTTTCACGAGCACCGCGCATCCTGGGAAGGGTTCGTCACCACCACCGCGTGGCCGGTGGAACGGGTCGACATCCCCTACGAAGGCTCGACGATGCCGGGCTGGTTCTTCCGCCCGGACACCGCGGCCGGACCGCGCCGCACCCTGGTCGTGGTCAACGGCAGCGACGGGTCCCTGAGCGGGCTGTGGGCCGAGGCCGCCGAAGGCGCTCTGGAACGCGGCTACAACGTGCTGCTGTTCGACGGCCCCGGCCAGCAGTCCATGCTGTTCGAACGAGACATCCCGTTCCGGCCGGACTGGGGCCCGGTACTCACCCCCGTCGTTGATTTCCTGCTCGCCCGCGGCGATGTCGACCCGGACCGGCTCGCGTCGTACGCGATCAGCCAGGGCGGCTACTGGCTGCCCCAGGCCCTGACCACCGAACACCGGTTCGCCGCGGCGGTCGCCGACGGAGGCGTCGTCGACGTCGGCCGCACCTGGACCTCGCACATCCCGCACCCGGTGCTGGCCGCCTACCTCAAGGGCGACACGGCGAAGTTTGACCGGGAAATGAACCTGGGTTTTTCGGTGCCGGGCGGGAAAGCGCAACGACGCAACTGGAACTTCCGGGCCCGCCCCTACGGCATCACCGGCTTCGCCGCCACCCTGGACCAGGTCCGCAAGTACGACCTCACCGCTGCCGCCGGACATATCACCACCCCACTGCTGGTCACCGACTGCGAAGACGAACAGTTCTTCCCAGGCCAGGCCGCCGAGCTCGCGAAACTCGTGCCCACCGCAGAGCTGATCACGTTCACCGCGCAAGAAGGCGCCCGGTTCCACTGCCAGCCCATGGCCCGCGAACTCACCGAGCAGCGAGTCTTCGACTGGCTCGACGAACAGCTGCACCCCTGAGACCCCACCGGCCCGCTCCATCACCACCCGCCTGATTTCGCCCCGCCCGCACCTTGCGCCGACGCCACCATCCAGAACGGAACCCACGATGACCACCCCCGCCCGTACGACCCCAGCCACCTCGAAGATCCACACCCTGCTCGGCGGGATCCTGCCGTTCATCGGCCTCATCCTGTTCACCGTCGCCACCGTCATCCAGCTCGCCAGCGGCCTGGACCACGGCTGGCAACAACAGATGCTCGGCAACGCCGTCACCTACCTCATCGGCTGGGCCATGCTCGGTGCCGGCGTTGCGCACCTGCTGTTCGGCAAACACATCTCCAAGACCATCGGCTTCAAAGCCGACCGCTACGAGTTCGAGGTCGGCGCCGCCGACTTCTCCATGGGCCTTGTCGCTCTCCTGGTCGCCGGCTCCGCCCCGCAGTACTGGTGGGCGATCATCCTGGCCAGCTCCATCTACCGGGTGCTGTGCGGGATCGGCCACATCCGCTCCATGATCCAGGACCGCAACTTCACCCCCAACAACACCGCCATCCTGTTCATCAACTTCGCCGTCCCGGTGTTCCTGGTCGCCGGCTACCTGGCCTGGACCTGACCACCGCGCCTTCACCGCGGAACCTCGCACCACTGCATAGTCACCTGCCCCGACACCACTGCTGGTTCAGCTCAAGGGGTCAACGCACCACGGCTGGACGAAACTACTGCGCTGCGCAGTCTTTCATGCTGCGTTATGGCCTCCGCGGTTACCGTCGAGACATTATGCCTCTCTAGGATCGTCGGTATGGTCAGTGACTTCGTGCGCGGGATGGCGATGATGCGTAAGCATGACCCGCAAACACAGGAGGATGGGTTCGGACTGGTGAAACGGGTCGCTGCTGAACACGCAGACGAACTAGTCGTTGCGCACTCGGAGGAAGCTGACCCAGGCCTGCGGAACTGGCTGCTCGAGCTGCTTGTCGAGGCACAATCCCCGGAAGCACTACCGATCTTTGCCAGGGCACTCGAGCTCGACGCCACCCGTCATTGGGGTGAAGCGGGCCTCCTGAAGCTGAACACGAAGGAGGCCAGAGCCGTTCTCTGGAGACACGGACAGAACCAGTTCTAGTAGCCCAACCTGCGCGCGCAGTTCGAGTTTCAGGACTCGGCCGCTGCCCGCCGAACGCTCGCTGGCGCCTGAGCCAGCATCTGCAGGTAGATCTCGTTCGGTGTCCGCCAACCAAGCACCGCCCGTGGGCGGCTATTGAGTCGATCGGCGAATCCGTCCAGCTCTGGCTGGTCGTGAACGGAGATATTGCCGTTCTTGTTCAGGTACTGGCGCAGCAGCCCGTTGGTGTTCTCGTTCGTCCCTCGCTGCCACGGGCTCCGGGCCGCGCAGAAGAACACCGGGCACCCTGTCTGCTCAGTGAACCCGCGATGGTCAGCCATCTCCCGACCGCGGTCCCACGTCAACGACTTCACCATCGACCCCGGCAACCGGCCGAACGCCGCCACAAGAGCAGCCCGCACCGCCGGCGCTTTCATCCCGTCCGGCAACGCCACCAGCATCACCAGTCGGCTCGTCCTTTCCACGAGCGTGATCACAGCCGACGGGCGCTTACCCATGATCAGATCCCCCTCCCAATGACCGGCGATCTTCCGCAGCTCGACTTCCTCAGGACGATCGGTGATCGGCACCATGTTCTTAATCCTGGGCTTGATTTGAGAACCGCTGGCCCGCTTCGGATACCGCATCAGTCGACCCGACCGCAGCGCCCGGACCAGTTGCGCCCGCACCGCCCGACGAGCCGGCGTGAACAACTCCAGGTAGATCGTCTCGTGGCTGACCCGCATGGACACGTCACTGGGGAAGTCGGTTACCAGGCGGTGACTGATCTGCTGCGGGGACCAATCCCAGCCCAGCTGCATCTCGACCACCCGCCGCAGCTCCGCATTCATCGACAGCTTCGAGACCTTCGGTCGCCGGCCCCGCTCGAACGCGGCCTCGTCGGCCGCCAACGCTCGGTACTTCGCCGCGCCACCGTTGCGGGCGATCTCCCTACTCACGCTGCTTGGCGCCCTGCCCAGTCGGCCGGCGATGACCCGGCAGGACTCGCCCAACGCCAAGCCGCGGGAGATCTCCTCCCGCTCTTGCATCGTCAGATGACGCGGCGAGCGACACCGTGCCGGCGGCCGGATTCCGCCCGTCTGCTGCAAGAACCGCCGAACTCGTTGCATTGGCATGTCGACCTCGCGGGCGACCGCCGAGATCGATCGGCCCGCCTTGAACTCAACCCACACCCGGTCTTGCTGCTCCAGTGACATGCCGAAACCATGCACGACGCCTCCGATCGCTGATCAACGAGAGTGGTGCGTTGACCCCTGGAGACCGCCATCGTTTGCGAGCTAAGTTTCGGGCCGCACGCCCGGACCCCTCCTGCGAGACCACTGCGGAGACGGCGCCTGTCTGGGCTCGAAGGTGCTGATCCAGCCGCAACCAGGCGCTTCGTGTTAGAAACTTGCATGACTTCCGATACGGACGACTCCAGCATCATCAGCGAGTGCTTGTGGGCGGCAGCCGACGGACCGTTCTTCCCCGACTGGGAATTCTCAACTTTGTTCGGCCTTTCTCGCGAAGAGGTGCGAGACCTTATCTGCGTCTTCTTATCTTTATCGGCGCTCTCGGCCCTTCTTTCTTTTATACACCAACGCGCCAATTATACCCGCCACCATGCAGATTCCTCCGATCACAAGAGCTGATGTTCCACGCGACTCCAGACTTTCGTTGGGACTCATGTAGAAGAGCGCGCTGGCTACGAATAGAAGTGGTCCACACGCTATGATCACAAAGAAGGGATTGATTCTTTTCATCATCAGTCCTACTTGATCAGGAACCAAGAGCTCCGATTGTAAGGATGACTGCACCCACAAGAAGTATCAGCCCTGTGATACGCGATCCCCCCCACCAACTTGGTTCGAGACCAACTCGGGAGGAAATCGCTGCATCCATACGTTCGTTCACCGCCTGAGCGGTACCAGGCTTGAGCAGGAAAAATAGGCCGATAACGAGGCAAAGTGCTGCCCCTATCCAGAACGCAATGCTTGACATCTTGACCTTTCTTGACGCATCTTGCCTAGTCCCCGCATGATTCGATGCATGCCTCGGTGAATTTCTGAGCAGCACCCACAGCCCGATCAGCCTCTCGGGCGACGGCTTTGCTGGCACCTAGTTTGGCTGCTCCTTTCGCTCCAAGCATACCAAGACCTGATCCGATGGCGCCCTCGATCACTTCGCCACCAGCCCCTGCCCAATCGCCTTCCAATGCTTTGTCGGTCGCTTTGATCCCGGTAGCGGCCAGACCCAGTGCACCTCCGATTGGCCCTGGGACAGCCGCTGACACCCAGTCGACCACTTCACCAATATCCTCAAGCAAGTCCAACCCGGTGGAATCGCTATAGGTGATGGGATTGGACGCGGAGTAGAGGTAGCGGTTGGCTTCTTGTCCGGAGGGGTCGGGCTGGTTGAAGCGGCCGATAGTGGGGTCGTAGTAGCGGACGCCGAGTTTGGTCAGGCCCGTGGTGTTGTCGTAGAAACCGCCGATGTAGCGCCAAGGGTTCGCCGCGGCCTGGGTTCCGGTCTGGGTGGTGATGTCGCCGAAAGGCCCGTAGGTGTAGCTCGCGGTGGTGGTTTGGGCCTGGTTGGTGAGCAGCAGGATGGAGCCTTGCCGGTCGGTGGTGTAGTAGCTGCTGTTGCTGCCTGTGCGTAGGGCGATCAGGTTGCCTTTATTGTCGCGGATGTACTGGGTGGTGACGCCGGCGGTGCTGGAGGTGGTGACGGCGCCGAGAAGTCCGGTGCCGAGGGTAGCGCCGGCGGCGGTGACGCGTTGGTCGTTGGTGGAGCCGGCGTAGGTGTAGCTTGCGGCGCCGCCGGTGGTGGTAGAGGCGAGCTGGTCGTAGTTCGAGGTCCAGGTGTTGGTGCCGGAGATCCCGCCCGTGAGTTGGTTGCCGTTGCCGTCGTAGGTGTAGGCGGTGCCGCCGGCGGGTGTGATGCAGCCGGTACCTGTGGTGGCCGCACGCCAGCACAGTTGGTCGGCAGCGTTATAGCCGTAGTGGGTGGTGACGCCGGCGATGGTCTGGGACAAGCGATTGCTGTTGTTGTCGTAGGTCCAGGAACTGACGTTGGCGCCGCTGGTGGCGGAGGTGAGTCGGTTGAGCTGGTCGTAGCCGTACGTGGTGACGGTGCCGCTGCGGGTTGCGCGGTTGGAGCGATAGTCTCGGCAGCCCTAGGCGGAGTTGGTTGTGGGCCAGGCGCAGGCGTAGGCGCGATCGGAGGTGTCGTTGGCGGATTCGTCACTGGCGCCCTCGGATGGCTTCTCGAATAAGGAGACGTCATGAGAAATGCCCTGGCCCTGATAGTGGGTCTCGCAATCGCGATGGGTGTGTGCCTCGCCGCCGGTTGGGCCGTGGGGCTACCCTGGACTAGAAGCGCCACAATAGGAGCGGTCGTCTGCGCCGTGATCTTTGTGCTGTGGTTCTCCCTTGTCCGAAAGGCAAACCAATCGCAGCGCTAAGGGCGAGGCGACCTGTCTAAATCTGATTACTCGGGTCTTCGGTGACTCATCCTTCACCAGCCTTGAGCTCCGCGACGTCACCCCGTGTACGTCGAACAGGGGCGGTACCTGGTAAAGGATCAGACAGACGAGGGCTGAGATGTCGGACCGAACCCCCGCTCTTACCAAGGAGTGGGGGTTCGGTGGTCTCACAGGGTGCGCATCACTTGCCGCACGCTGGTGAGGCCGCGGGGTCCGCAGTGCTGCGGAAGACCAACCTGATCTGGCCATGAGCGGGGTAAACGATCCTTTAACGGGCCGGATCGAGACACTCTCGACCGCTGCTCAAATCAAGAGGACATAGCTCAGATCCGGGCCTGGGCGGTTGAGAACGGTCATGAGGTCGCCGACCGCGGCCGGCCGCCGCAGGTCGTCCTGGATGCCTACTACGCCCACTGACCTGCAGCAACTTCGTGGTTCGGTGAGACCTGTTGCCCCGCAATAGGTCTCACCGATAATCTAGATTATGTAAGCGAAAGCAGTGCGGATGTCATCTGATGCCGATCTCGCACTCCTCTGATCACGCCGTGGCCGCCGATCCGGGATCTCGATGCTGGCGACCGCCGTGAACTGCAAAGGTTGCGGATGAGCCTGGTAGTGCCAGTCCGGTCGTTGACCGTCGTCAAGCCGTGGGTCGACACCGAGCGCCGGATCCTCCCTTGGCTCGCTGACCTGCTTCGCTGAGCGGGTCTCGCATCAGATGCGAGATTCTCGCGGTCGCCGCGATCCGTCGAGAGAGCTGCGAGTAGCGATTGCCAACAGCAGCGGCGCTCGATCTCGCAAGAACAACGCTGCCGACCGACGGCAACCTGAGCCCTGGGGTTCGTCACCTGCACCCGTCTGACATGCACCGTTGCCAGTAACAGAGCTATGACGGCGGTCGGTCGGCGAGGCGGCTGTCGTGAGCGGTGGCTACCTGGCGTCGACGGTGCACCAGCGCCACTAGACCAGCTCCGACCGCGGTCGCCACCAATCCAGCTGCGGTGAGGCTTCTTGCGGCGAAGCCGGTGGCGGCGAGCTGGCCGTCGACAGATCGGGTGGGAAGGGCAGAAGCCGTTGATCGGGTGGGGGACGTGGTGGGCGGAGTGGAGGTGGTTGGCGGGGAGGTGGCACTGCCAGTCGGTGGTGGGGTGATCTGGGTGCTGGGGGTGGGGGTGGGGGTGGGGGGAGCTTGGGGCTCGGCGCCGAACACCATCACTAGGCGGTTGTGGCCGGACGGGTGGTCCCACCGGGCCAGGACGATCTCGCCGAAGGTCAGGACTTCTAGCCAGGTTCGGGATGTCGGCGCCCAGTACCCAGCTTCGTGGTCGAAGGTGAGGACTCTCCCATCGGCGGTTCGGGTCCAGGCCCGTTCTGGGCGCTGGCGTGCGAGGTCGGTCGGGGTTGCGTGGTGCACCCTCAGCTGCGACAGCAGTGTCACCTCGGGTACCGCTGCGGCTGCAGGTGGGGCCACGGTTGTGGTGAGAACTGCGGTGGCGGCTGTGGCCGCGGCCAGGGTTGCGGCAGCTCCGGCGAGGAAGGTGCGTCGGGTGAGCGAGGAGGCGGTCATTGGAGTCCGCCCAGGACATTGCCGATCCAGGAGATGACGTCGCTGGTCTCGGAGGTGACGGCTTTACCTGCCAGGAACGCCTGTCCGGGTGGGGAGTCGACGTCGAAGGCGTAGAGGCCGAGCTCGACCAGGTTTGACATGGCGGCGAGGGTGTTGGCGGAGATGACCATGCCGGGCCCTTTTCCGTTCGACAGGTCCCGATAGCCGCTGTTCCACACTCCCGCGTAGACCGCGGACATGACGAGGAACACTGTGCCCCAGGTGACGTCACGGCCAAGCTGGTATTGCTGACCGTCGGGCGGGAGCGAGGCGGGGACGTAACTCATCGCAGATGTGTTGCCGATGATGGGGATCGATTGGACGGCCCAGAAGACCCAGTCCTTGGTCTCGAAGGCACTATTGCTCTGGCCGACCGCCGCTCCCAGTGCCCAGTTGATCGTGTCCACGGCGATGTCGGTCACCGACCAGAACTGCGGAATGCCGGGCAGAGCCGAACCGTACTTAGACATCGTGTAATACAGGCTCGTGGTGTCGATGACGGTGGCGGCCGTGCCGGACAGGAAGCCGGCCATGGCGAGCAGTATGGCTTTGCCTTCACCGTTGTCGTTGTCCGGGATGGTGGAGTGGCCTGTCTTGACCTCCAGCAGAATGGTGGAGGGGATGGCGATGATCAGGCAGATCAGATCCAGCAGGGTGAGCTGATCACCGCTGATGGCCTTCCACAGATCGGACAGGAACGGTATGTGGATGGGTGTGTCCAACCATGCCACCAACTGGTCCAGGACGGCGACCAGGAGGTCCAGGATCGCATCGCCGACTTCAGCGGCGAAGGAGATCACCGCGTCGGCAACATCTTTGAAGATCACGAGCAGATCGGTGAACGCTGTTCCCGCAATGGAGGACGGGTCCTTCAGTTTGTCCGAGGTGGCGTCGACTGCTGCGCGGATCTCTGCCGGGAGCGCCACGAAGTCGGTTTGGATTGCCGATTGGCAGGTGGCCTCGAACTTTTTCCAGGCCTGCACGATGATGTCGGCGTTCCAGCCCTGGTTGTTGACGCTGGTGCCGCTGCCGGCCTGCACCGAGCTGGTGTCGGCGCCGGCGGCGTTCTCCTTGAGCTTTTGATGCATGAAGGTGCAGGAGGTGGAGTTGTTGTGCCCGCCGGTGTTGTAGGCGGTGTCGGGATCGCCGTTCCCGGCGGCGGTCTGGCCCGCCAGTTGGCCGGACAGGTTCGTTGCCGTGGCGGTCAGTTGCGTGGATCCACCTTGTGCCTGCAGTGCGGTGAAGGTCGCGCCGATGTCGCCGGCAGCGAGGTTGGCCTGCAGCTGCTCGGTGAACCCGGACCCGTCGACCGGGTTGGTGATCGCCTCCTTGATGATGACGTGGTTCTTCTTGATGCTGTCCCAGTCGAACAGTGCGGACAAGAACTGCACCACCCGTCGCACGTCCTGGTCGGCATCGGCCAGGACTGTTCGGAAGAACCCGCCGACGACGGTGACGGCGTCTTCCAGGGAGTTGATCGTGAACTTGTACGCCTGTTCCACCCCTTGGATCACCGTTTCGGCAGCGGACTCGGTGGCCTTCACCGCCATGGTCACTACCCGGTCCACACCTTTGACCACCTTGTCGGCGAAATCTTTGATGTCTCCGAAGATCCCCCCGACCGCGAGCTGCCCGGCCCACGCCACGACGTCGGAGGGGTAGCTGTTGACATAGGTGACGTTGGTGAGATCGGTGAGGTCCACCGTGAAGGTCGAATTGTTCCCGACATAGGGTCGGGTGCTTGCTTCGTCGCTCGATGCGGAGAACAGCACATTGGCTACCGGGCCGCCGGCACGGACGAATCGGTTGTCGTTGGCGCCGGACAGCAACGGAGCGTTCACTGCTGGCGACAGGTTTCCCAGCGTGTTGCGGATCGACTGGGCGACGTTGTCCAGCGAGCCGTTGGTATTGGTGACGAGACTGGCTGCGATGAGCGGGGTTCCGTCGTAGGCCAGAGCCGTGTCCAGGTAGGTCGTGCCGGGAACCGGTACTGGCGGGGTGGCACCGCCGACGGTGGCCAGGGTGGTGAGCTGCTCGTGGTCGGGGTAGATCACGATGGATTCGTCAGGGGCCATGAAGTTCGCCCACGCCCGCAGCGCTGGGCAGCCGAGATCCTGGTGGGCTTGCGGGTTTCCGCTGGTGTCCCAGGCATTGATGGCCAGGGTGAGTTGGCCGTTGGCGTCCGAGATGAACCAGGCCGGTGTGGTCGGGTCGATGCCGATCACCGGGCCCTGGTTGACGATGGTCAACGAGTCGTCGGCCCAGACCTTGATGGCTTGGCCGGCCCTGGCTACGCCTTGACCGTCGCGGATGGTCAGTGTGACGCGGTAGGAGGTGTTGTTGCCCTGCGCTCCACCGGTCGCGGGGTAGGTGAAGTCCTCAACGATCAGTTTGCTGGCGACTGAGAACTCGCGGATGACGGCGGCCATGTTCACCGCGTACACGCTGGACAGGCTGTAGAAGTAGACGGTTCCGTTCTGGACACCCGCCTGGACGAACAGGATGGTGTCGGCGCTGGGAATCTCGTAGGCGAGCACATCGTTGCCCTGCGAGGCGGTGTCGACTGCCAGGAAGGTGGGCACGGCGTTCAGACCGTCGCCTTGGTTGGCGAAGTAGAGGATGCCGTCCTCGGCCAGCAGGTCGGTGGTGATCGGGGCGCCGGTGTCGATGCGCCACAGTTCGTCACCGGTCCCGGCGTCCAGGGCGTAGAGGATGCCGTTGTCGCTGGCCACGTACAGGCTGGAACCCAGCAGCACCGGTTGTCGGGCGCGACCCGAATCGGTGTCCAGGACGTGCTGCCACTGCAGGCTGCCGTCGGAGAAGTCCAGTGCAACAACCTGGTTGCCCAGCGGCACGTACAGCGCAGACGGCGCCAGCGTGAGGTTCCCGGTCGGTTCCCCGGTCAACGGAACGTTCCAGGTCGAGTCGACAGTTTGGGCGGTGCTGGTGGTGTCGTAGGCAGCGACCGTTCCGACACCTCCCTGCCCGACCGCGGTGAAGACGATGTCGCCGTACAGGATCGGATCGCAGAGCATGCCGGTGGGAGTGTTCGGCACCGAGGGCAGGAAAGTGGTCCGTACCCGCACCGGGTCGGTGGAGGTGCCCCAGGCCAACCCGCTGGTGAACGCGTCGATAGCTACCCCGACGCAGGCGCCATCATCAAGGGGGACCGGGCGGGTGAGAAAGGATGCCGCGTCGAAGGTGACTGGGGCGGCACCGATCAGTGCCCCGGTGTCGGTGTTCACGATGTGGATCTCGAGCTGGGTGTTCAGCTGCACGTCGGAAGTCACACCGACATACGCCGCGGCCGGGGTGATGGTGACCGCTCCGGCGACGACTGCGTCGTCGTGCCACTGGCTGAGCGGTTTCGCGTCGTAGGTCCAGGTCACCTGTCCGGTCTGGATGTCGACCGACTGCAGCTGTGCGGCCGGCGCGGCGGTCGAACCGTTCGCCGCACACAACACCCCCAGTGGGGAGTAGGACGGGCCGATCGGGGACGAGCCCGGGACCGCGTACACCCAGGCACCGGCGGGAAGCGTCTGCGACGGCAGGTTGGTCACGATGACCGGGGCACCACCGTTGTCGAATACCGGGGAGCCCTGCTGCGCCACGTTCCTGACGAACAGACCGTTCGGGATGGACGGATCGCAGTCGGTGAAGTTGATGAGGATCTGCAGATCTGTTTCAGTACCGGTCAACGTCGCCCAACGGTAGGCGGCGATCTGGGCGGTGCTGCGGGCTTGCATCCAGAACCTGACGTCATAGACGAGGCCGACAAATCCCGGGGGCAGTGCTGGCGCGCCCCCCACCCCGAGGTAGTTCAGGACCGCGGTGCCCGTCGTTGACGCGGTCAGCGGATACGTGTCCGGGCAGGCGACCCCGTCCTTGTAGAACGTGACGTATCCGGCCGCCAACACCACGGCGACATGATGCCACTGCCCGTCGGAGATCACGCGGAGATCGGTGGAGGTGAAGCTGTCGTTCCCGAGGCTGAAACTCAGCTGATCTCCTCCTTCGTAGGCGAAGGTCATCGTCGGTCCGTTGAGCACGCTGGAGTGGAACAGCAACTGTTTTCGGGCGCCGTTCCCGGAGTCTGTAGCCAGCTGGATCCACATCTCGATCGTGGATGCTGCGCTCGAGACGAAAAGGTCCATCGGGATCTCGATAGAGGTGGCCGCTGCGGTGATCTGCAAAGCGCAGGTCGGCTGGGGTGTGTCCAGCGTGATGATGTCGACCTCGTTGTACAGGCCGCCGTACCCACCTCCCACCGCGTTGACCGTCGAGTTGCTGGCCGCGTCGAAACTGATCGAGGCGGTCAAGCCGGTGGTCGAGGGGTTGGTCGTCCACCGGGAAAGCTGGATGTCGGTGGTGTCACGCGCGACAGACCAAACTCGCAGGTTCCACATCTCACCCAGGAACCCCTGCGCAGTGCCCAGTCCGGCACCCAATTGCAACTGTCCGGTCGCCGTCTGCGGGCTCCCGACCGGAATCGACTCGACGGTGTCCACACCGTCTTTGAAGAAAGAAATGTTCCCGTTGAAGAAGACGACGGCGATGTGATGCCACTGCCCGTCCGTGACCGGAGTGGTGTCGGTCGACGTCCAACCCGGTCCCTCACCACCCGCGCTCCAGAAGACACTCAGCTGATCGTTGCCGATGCTGATCCTGGGACTGGCGCCAGGGGAGTTGGTACCGATGAAGATGGTCTGGTCCTCTTTGGCCGAGGTGCGAATCCAGCCTTCGAAGGTGGCTTCGTCGGTCGAGACACCAGTACCCCACGAGCCTTCCACCACGGCGTAGGCGTTGGGTTCACGGAAGTTCAACACCGAGGCGTTCAGAGCTCCCAGTTCCTGCTGCCGGCGGAGCTTGCCCCCACGGGGCAGCATCGCCTGTCGACGGATCTCCGGCAGCAGACCCGGCACCGTGGTTGGCAGGTCGAAGATGGTGGGTTCGGTCATGATGGTTCACCTCGGGCAGGTGGGACGGGTTGGGGGTAGTTCTGGTGTGGATCGAACTCGGATCCGGTTCGGTACTAGCTTGGATCAGCGAACAGCTCGTGCACCTTGCTCTGGTCGTAGTAGCCCACGACCTCCTGCACGAGCCCGTTCTCCACCCGCATCGACCAGCAGTAGCGCATCGAGTAGTCGCAGCCGTTGTGGCCGATTCCGCCGACACCACGAAACTCCACCACCCCCCACTGCCCCTCGGCCGTGATCCGCTCGACCACCGGCTCCGGCCACCGCGCCAACCGCGCAGCAAGCGGTCGGTAGACACCCTCGACGTAGGCAGCCAACCCTCGAAACGTTCCGGAGACTGGGGAGTCGCCGGTAGCTGTCCAGGTCACATCCTCGGCAAGCCCCGCCAGAAACAGGTCAGAGGAGAAACCGGCGTCACTGAGCCGCGAAAACCAGTCCCGCAGGACCGTCCCCGCATCGCCCTGCACTGAAGCCGACACGTGCCACACTCCTGGATCTTGATCTTGACCTAACGGACATTAGGTCATCGATGCCAGCAAGGGAACCCACCGGACAAAACTCATCAACTCGACTGCTAGCTGGTTCCATCGGAGCGGACGCCGGACCGCAGCAGGGCCTCACGGATCAACGTGGCATCGTCCGGCCAAGCAAACCTCGGATGCGCCGGCGGCAGATCGGCGATGCCGTGCAACTGAATCCACACCCCGGTTGCAGCGTTGCGAGCCTCAACCGACAACGGGTCTAAGCCCAGGACGCTCGCCATCGCCGCTACCAGTTCGGTGAAGGACTCCCCAGCCTCGTTGTGCACATCCTGCAAGGCCGAGGCTCCAGCGCGGGCGAACAGCACCCGGTACAGACCCGGTGAACGCCGCGCGAAGCCGACATAGTCGAGCGCGAACTGTTCGATCTGCTCCGCAACAGCCGCGGTCCGGTCCCGATCGACGGTGATCGCATGCAGATAGGCCTGCCAGGCCCTGGTCACCACCTGGCTGCAGATCTCCTGAACGTTCGGAAAATGCAGGTAGATCGAGGGCACCGCGACCCCCACCCGGCGAGCGATCCCGCTCAAGGTGACACTAGATTCGTCACCCGTCTCGTCGATCACAGCCGCCGCCGCAGCCAGGATGTCCTCAGCCAACTGGCCACCTTCGCCGCGCCGGCTCCGCGGACGAGAAGCCCGCGATTGAACCCCTGCCCTCGACGGCATCCCTCTTCCTCCCATCCTGGAACCAGTCATCTCTCGACAGGTTGCCAGGAAGTACCCGCTCTCGTTGATTGCTACCACTCCGACCTGGGGAACTGGCTCGAGGATTCTCGGCCAGACCTGCTGATGTGCGATGTGGTGAGTGATGTCGTGTCCAGCGAACCGATCTGTCAGCAGTCAGTTCCCGCGGTTGCCGGTGGGGCAGGAGGGCTGATCAGCGTGAGTCGCGACGAGCATGATGACTCACCGCAACCCTGCCGGTGCGGTGGGCATCATGGGCGCGAGAAGGTACTGGGCCGAAAACTGTGGTCGACGACCTCCCAACCGGCTTAACAGCCCAAGTGCGATCTGGCTTGGCCTGTGAGTCCCGCATCTCAGCAAACTGGTTGTGACGGGCTTGCGCCGTCGCCGATGTCAGACCCAGCAGACCGAAGGTGACCACCCGACAACATCACGACCTTGATCCGGTGCCGCGCAGACCAAACCATCATCGCCACGGCCACGGCAGCGGAATGTCGGCCCGTGAAGAATTCCCAGTTCAGAGTTGTGGTCGACCCCCAACCTCGGCGAAAGCGCCAACGAGGGTGGGACTGGGAATTTTCCCTAGGGTGTTGGAGCGGCCGCCTTCATAGCGTCGAGAACACGGTGCCCATAGCCGCTCGACGACCAGAAGGAACGACCATCTTTACTCACTCCCGGCGGCTCGGCCGAAGCCGCTCACTCTGGTCCGGGCTTGCCTGCCTGGCACTGCTACTGCTGAGCGCTGCCTGTGCCGCGCAGCCCTTTTCAGGCGATGGTCGCAGAGGCGCTGACTCACCGGGACCGCCGGGCCGTCTCGACCCCTCCGGGGTGACCGTGCCGCCTTTGACCTCGACGGTCCCCGAGCCCCAGTTGCCGGCTCCGGCACCGGCACCGGCACCGGCACCGGCACCGGCACCGGCTGAAACTTTGCTTACAAGTCTATTGCCGACCGCTGTCGAGCCGACGGTGACATCGCCTGTTGTGCCTGAGGTTGCGGAGCTGCCCGGTGAGCTTGCCGACCTGATGCCACCGTACGACACCGTGCTGGGGTATCACGGGGACGCCCAGGTCGCTTATCTGACGTTCGATGACGGACCGGGCCCGTACACCTCGCAGGTTCTGGACATTCTGGCCGAACATGGTGTCCTGGCAACGTTCTGTCAGGTCGGGAACCACATCGACGATTACCCGGAGACGCAGCGGCGGCTGATCGCTGCCGGCCATACTGTGTGCAACCACAGTTGGGACCACCCGTCCGGTCTCGGTGACGCGCCGGCCGAGGTGATCGATACCGAGATTGCCCGCACCGAGCAGGCTTTCGGGGCTTACGGCGTGCGATCGCATTGGTTCCGGGCCCCCGGTGGTGATTTCGGTCAGACGACTGTTTTGCGTCAGGTCGCCCAGGCCCGCGGCGTGCAGCCGTTGGGCTGGGCCGTTGATTCACAGGACTGGCGAAAGCCCGGAGTACAGGCCATTGTCAACAATGTGATGTCCAGGATTGAACCCGGGGCGATCGTGCTGCTGCACGATGCTGGTGGCGTGGACCGGGAACAGACGGTGCAGGCGTTGCCCGTGATCATCCGAGCGCTGCAGGACGCCGGTTACCAGTTGGCATCGCTGCCGCCTAGCGGACTTGGATGAGCAGAAAGACGTTCTAACAACGCATGTCGTCAGATCAACCGCCGGTGAGCCGGCGCCGCAACTCGCGTCGTCCGGACAGGTGCAGCTTGCTGTAGATGTTTCCGAGGTGGTACTCGATTGTCTTGGGTGTCAGGTACAGCTCTGCGGCGATCTCGTTGTTCGTCATCCCTTTTGCGATCAGGACGGCGACGTCCTGTTCCCGCTCGGTCAGTCCCAACGCCGGAGAGGCCGGCTGATGAAGGCCGGCTTCTGCCAGTTCGGCGTCGCAACGGGCGATAAACGGCGCGGCCCGCAAGGTGACGAACAGCGACCTCGCACGGGTCAGCCTGTCGATGCCTTCGCGGCGGTGACCCATCCGCTTTTCCAGACCTCCACTGCTGTAGAGCACTTCGGCCACGGTGAAAGGCGAGGTTGCCAGGCCGGGCTCGGACAGTTCCCGGTCGTAGGCTGCGGCAGCTGCCGCAGCATCACCTCGCGCCTGAGCCAGGCGCCCGGTCAGCCACCCCAGCCGGGCTGGCCCCGGTGCCTGCGGGAGTCGGCGCACCATCTCCCGGTAGGTCCGCAGTTCTGCTTCGGCTTCGTCGAGTCGGTCCAGCTCAGTCAGCGCTGTGATGGCGGCGATCATCAGCCACCGGTAGGAACGGACTGCTTGCAGTTTCAGCAGGGGAGCGGCGCGCCGCACCGGTGCGATGACGTCCAGCACCTGGTCGTAATCGCCCCGCACCAGACAGAGCTGTGATGCCGCCGATGCCGTCAGGCCGTCACCCTGTGTCGAACGGATCCGGCTGTTGGCGCGTTCGGCCTCGTCGAGATGTGACTGGGCCAAGTCCCATTGGCCGCGGTTGGCCGGGACCATGGCGGCCGTCGCGTGGGCCAGGGCCGACAGCCAGGGCCTCTCGCCGGTATCGGCCAGGGTGCAGGCAGCGCCGGCGTCCACGGCTGCGGCGTCCCAGTCGCCGAGGAGGTAGTGACCGAGAGAGCGCTGCAGGTGCGCCCGGTCCAGCATGACCGAGGGACGCCACCGGTGGCTCAGTGAGATGGCGTAGGTCAGGTCCTGGACCGAGGCTGTGAGATCTCCGTGGAAGTACCGGATCATGCCGCGGGCGGCGAACTGGTCGGCGTCGGCGCTTTCGCCACGGTCGGGCGGGGTCATCGGATCCAGGATGTGCATTGCCCGGTCGATCTGACCGGACTGCCATTCGCCGACCGCTCGCATGGTGGACAGACGTACCTGCGTTTGCGTTGGCAGGTCTTGGTGCAGCGACGCGACACTGTTCACTGCGTCGAGGATCTCGTTTCCTTCGTTCAGACTGGCATGCATGCGTGCCAGTTCGATCGCTGCCGATGCCGCCAGGTCGGCGTCGCCGGTGGCCTTGGCCTTGTCGATCGCAGCCCGCAACAGGGGCCCGGCATCGGTGATCTGCCCGTTGTCGCGGGACAGCAGGCCCAGTGCGTAGCTGCGCAGCGCACTGTTGCGCGCTTGCCGGGCTTGTGGCTCGAGTGCGGCGGCGGCGGTGAGATCGAACGCCTCCAGGCTGTCACACAAAGCGTTTAGTACCAGAGTCTCTCGCTGTTCCGGGTCGGGGCTCACCGTGCGGGCCATCATCAGGTGGGCCGCGGCCTGCCCGGGGCGGCTGGAGCGACGTGCCGTGTCAGCTTGGGCCACCAGCTCGTCGGTCAGTTGCTGGTCGGGTTGTGGCGCGGCCATCACGCGGTGGGTCAGGGCTCGTAGGCCGGTGGTCGCTGCGGCTGCTCGCCGGTGAAGCGTGCGTTGCCGTAGGAGGGGGATGTGGTCGTGGACGGCGTCGCGCAGCAGTGCGTGGCTGAACCGGACCAGGCCCGGCGGTTCCAGGACCACCATCCCGATGTCCGTACCTGCTTGTAGGGCCGCGAAGGTGTCCCCGGTGCCGGCGACGGTGGCTAGGACGCTGGGCGAGGTCGGTTCGGCCAGGACCGCCAGCGCTTCGATCACGCCGACGGTGTCCGGCGGGAGCCCCCGCAGCATCTGCCGCGCTGCGCCGGCCGGTGACACCGTTCGCGGCCCTGTTGCGTCCGGGGCCGCGAGGTTGGCGAGCACCAGCAGGGGAACCCCGCCTGTGGCACGAACGATGTCCGCGGCCGAGGGCAACGAGACCGGCTGTTGCTGTGTGTCGATCAATTCGAGAACGTCTGCTTCGGACAGAGGCGATGGTTCGACGACTCGGGCGAAGGCTGGATCTGCCAGGAGTGACCCCCATGGGTCGGGCGATGTGGAGGTCCGGCGTGCGATCACCACCAGGATGCGGTCCGAGCGCAGACGTCGCAGGGCGAAGCGGACGGCGTCAGCCGACCCGGTGTCCATCCAATGTGCGTCGTCGATCACCAGAACACCGGTGGTGTCGGTGTTCTGCTGCTGTCCGAACCAGTGCAACAGCCGCCGCGCCACCGACAGTACCGATTCGGCCGGGTCGATCAGGTCGCCGATGATCAGCCCGGCCAGGCCGAACTCGATGACCTGCTCGTGTTCGTCGCACGTCACCCGCGTGACCGCGACTTTCCTACCGTCGACATGATCTGCTGCCCCGGCCAGCCGGCTCAGCAAAGTCGTCTTCCCAATACCAGCGACACCTTGGACGATGACCAGCTGTGGCTGTGATTGGGCGGCCAGCATCAAAGCCGCCTGCAGCTCGGCACGCTCGGTCGCCCTGCCGACCAGGGTTGGCGCCGGTGCTGTCATGACCGAACTTGTATCAGGCGAAAAGGAACGTACCCGACACCGGTACGGATGGGGCTGAGTCCCCGGTGCACGACTAGGGAAATTCCCCGGGGTGTTCCTCACCGGCCGGATCCAGACTGGGCTACGAGCGGGATGTCACCGCCATCTTGATCAAGCGGAGGTCGCGGCGTGCCGGACGAATGTCGATGGACCACCCTCGGGGTGCGGATGCGACAGGTGCGTCGCCGTCCGGGGGAGTTGAACTGGTTGTTCTTCCCCGGCGGGCCCGGGCTGGGCTCCGAAAGCCTGACTGAACTTGTTGAGACCGTCGACGTGCCCGGGACGAGTTGGTTGGTTGACCTGCCGGGTGACGGGTCCAATGTCGGCGCACCCGGGGCGCCCCGCAATCCATACAGCTTGTGGCCCCAGGTGTTGTTGGAGGCGGTGGCTGCGGTTCCTCAGCCGGTATGCGTCGGCCACGCCGCCGGCGGCGAACACCTGCTGTCGGTGTCGGAGCTTGAGGGCTATCTCCGCGGACTGGTGCTGATCAGCGCAGCACCCGACGCCGGCTGGATGCCTGCTTTCTCCACAATGACCCAGGACAACCCGCTGCCTGAAGCGGCTGCGGCGACCGACCGGTACAACCGCCAGCCGGGCGACGACACCTTGCGTGACCTCGCCGTCGCGAGCGCCCCGTGGAATTTCACCGCCCAAGGGTTGGCTGCCGGGCGAGATCTGCTCAGTCGCCTGCCGTACAACTCGGCGGCCGTGGAGTGGTCATCAGCCCATGTCGACCGGACCTACGTGTCGGCTTGGTGGCCGGAGAACCTGCCCACGCTGATCCTCAGTGGGCAGGACGACCGCACCGTCACCCAAGACCTGTGGGCAGATCCGCATTACCGCGCAGACCACGTCCTGCACCATCAGATCCCAGCCGCTGCCCACTTCCCCTGGATCGAACAACCCGACGCGGTCCGCGCCGCCTTCGCCGAGTTCACCGCCGCCCTCGCCGACCCGGCGACACCAGTAGGAGCACGCAACTGATGGACGGCATCTTCCACAAGAGCAGCCACGCCGCGGCGCAAATAGCAGCTAGCGACCGCGCGGGCGACAGGAAACCCGCCCTGCTGCTCGTCCACGGCGCGGCCGACGCTGTAGGCAAGACCGCAGTTTTGTACGAGCTTCATCGCCCCTTCGAAGGGCACGGACCGTTGAAGCCTGTCGGGATCGGGACCGGCTTCACTGCCGATCCGGTGGCGCAGCAGTGGGAGTGGTCGCACCTGGAGACCACGATCCGGGTGCGTGGTGCGCCGACGTACGCAGGCCGTTGAAGTCCACTGACCTATTCCCCTGAGTCGTCCCAGGTGCTTGACCTGACCACCTGAGCACGATCGGTAACAGCAGTTCAAGCCGCATTGTCCGGCCCATTCCCTGCACTATCCACGCCCCGCCGAAAGGACCCATGCCATGACCGTCTACGAGATCGTGATCTTGGTTGCGATGGTCGGTTACGCCATCTTCCGCCAGACCCAGTTCCACGAGGTAGTGGGTGACACCCGTTTCAAACTGGCCATCATCTACGGCATCGTGGGTCTAGCGATGGGTGGCTACCACGTGCCGAACGGGCGGTGGGAGATCATCTTTCTCGCCACCAGTCTGCTGCTCTCCGTCGTCGTCGGTCTGGTGCGGGGCAAATACACCCGAGTCTGGGCCGACCAAGGACGCGTCTACAGCCAGGGAACCGCTTTCACCATCTCCCTTTTCGTCGGACTCGTGGCGGTCAAGTTCACGATGGGCACCCTGGCCTACTTCAATGGGCTCAGTGACAGCGGCCGTTTTGGCGAGATCCTGCTCATGATCGCGACAATGGTCGCCTTCCAGGCCCAGATCATCTGGCGCCGGGCCCAGCCGCTCGGGGCGCGGACATCAGAAAAAGCCCAGCCCACTCGCTCCCACACGACCACCCCCTGACCACCGTCATGCACGAGAGCTCCTCCTGCGACAGCACTTCGGCCGAGAATCCGTCCATCGCGTTGATCGCCGCGGACCCAGCGCTACGCGACCGGCTCGACAGCGAACGGCGGCTGCTTATCGCGGCAGCGGACCGGGCAGTCCTAGAGGGCTGGCCACCACCCGGAACCAGACCAGCAATCGTGCTCTACCCCTGGGGATGGACCGGATGGACTGTGGCTCTGGACGGGGGACGCAGGCTTCAGGAGATAGGGGTGCACCACCCCGACCTCAGGCATGCCCCTGGCCTGACGTGGCAGTTGTGGCCCAGTTGGCTGGGATCTGCCGTCCTGGTCGGGCTCCCCGGTGGACTGCTCCTGTCCTGGTGGCTCGTGGGCGGGCCGCAGCAACCGGGAAGCAGTCCCGTCATCATCGGGTGCCTTCGCTCTGCGTCGCTGCCGGTGCCTGCCTGCATCGTCTTCTGGGCCGACGCGATCTCCGAGCATTCCCCGACCGCCGGATCCGCGGCGACGAAACACATTTCGCGCTCGTATGCAGAGCTATCACGCTCGCGAACAAGGTGATCGCGTCAGAGAAACCCGCGTCGTGCTGCGCCGAACGAGGGGTCGGCGCAGACGGCGAACAAGAAGCCCTGGCTCGGTCTATGCAACAACACCTATGGACATTGACCAGTGGCAATAACGGTCCCGATCATCCGTCCCGCCTGCATGATCTGAAGCAGATGGTGAGTGCGATGACCGAACTGGACGACACACCTGACGAGCACCATCACCCCTGAGCGGGTCTTGGATCTCACTGGATCGGCGCCGCCAAGATCGTCCGTTTGTCCGGACGCTTCCTATGTGCCCGCCGGCAAATCACAGCTGCGCCCTTCACCCGCAGGAGCGCCAGCCAACCAAGGCCTGGCGTCGGCAGATCCGGGCGGCTTGGTGCCGAGGGCCGGCAAAGCAGCGCCGTCGAGACCCCCAAACAACAACCGACCACGTCACGAGCGAAAGAAAGCCAATGAAACGACATGTTCTTGCACCACCACATCAGCCAGAATCATCCCCACCGCATCCTCGGCGGGTCCGCCGCCTACGACAAGCGTCAGCGGCGCTGCTGGCGGCTCTGCTGACCCTGGCGGTGCTCACTCCTGTCGCGGCTGCCGGTGAAGCCGCAACGGACTCCAGGACCGGGGCAGCCAGCTTGGCCGCAGCCGACAGCAACTGTCCGCAGTACGGCCCCATTCCCGAACCGCAGCAGGCCCGTCAATCGCTGTGGAAGAATCTGAAAGAGCTCGCCCACGGGATCATCTTGGGAGCCGAGTCCTTCGAAGATCCGGCGAAAGCCCACGAATTTGCCGGCTGGGGACTTGACATCATCAATGGCTCGCACTCGGACGAGTCCTCGCAGAGCGAGCTGGAGCAGCAGCGGATCGAGCTGAACGAGAACCGGGAAACCCTGCAGTACATCTGCCAGACCATGGAAAAGACCGAACAAGAAGTTCGGGAAGTCATCGACAATCAGCACTGGCAGCTCTACCAGCAGCAGCTCGACAAGGTCAGAGATGTCAAGGTGAACGTCCAAACCGTGACCGATCAACTTCACGACCAGATGGCTGCAACGATCGGAACACCCTTGGACCCGGCTCAGGTTCGGACCTGGCGAACCACTGCGGTGACGAACTTGAACGCCCTGCAGGAGTACATCTACGGAACATCCGAAGGGAGCTATCTGCTGCCGCTGTATCGCCAGGTCGTAGAAGATTTCCTGCGCAACAAAGGCCTGCCGCTGCCCTCGGAAACCGGCGTCTACACGACAGAATTCCTGCATCCCATCTACGACCAGGTGGCCTACTACATGGCGCTGATGACGGCGAACATGCGGGTCCTGGCCGAGGTGTACCACGTGGTCCTGCCCGGCGAGAATGCGGCTGACAACGGTGCTACAGCCAACTCCTACATCACCAGATCGCAGAACTTGATGCAGGAGTGGGTGCAGTACGCCGCGCCCACTCAACGAGACATCCCCGACGGGACAGCCGTGGACACGCGGACGAGTCCGTTCACAATGTGGACTTCTTCGCCGGTGGGTTTGAACGGCCAATCGCCCACGACCGTCTGTCGCACTGCGACTGCGTTCTGTTTCGAGAACCTCTACACCTCCGACCACCGCATCATGAACTCACGCCTGGTCCGACCTGTCACGGCCCCCATCCCCCCGGTCGGTGACCTGCCCGACTGGCAGATCCCCACCGCTGCTCAGTTCAACTCCCTTGTCAACGGTGCCACTGGAGGTGTCGACGCCCGCCTGAGAGGTCTTGGGCTCCCCGGATTGGCCTCGAGACAGGTCACCTCGCACCTCGCAGGGCTCGATCGTCCGGTGTCGGTGGTGGGGCCGTTCCTGGTCGAAGGCGAGGACCCGACCAGTTCCAGCGTTGTGCACTGGGCCAGCCAGGACCCCGACTCTGCCGCTCAAGCCTTCTCCACCACCTCCATGCCACCGGGACAGAACAGTCTCGCGGGGTATCTGGTCCTGGTCCGCGACTTCGCGGTCGATCAGCTCATTGGCGGTGCACCCGAGGAAGCCGCGAACGCAGCGGAGCCTGAAACGATCGGCGCAGCAGCCTTCGTCCCGGCGAACGTGCCCTCCGCCAGCCTCGGTCAACCCGTCTACTTCACCGACGCCACGATGTGCTCCGACGGCACCACCTACACCGTGCCCGCGGATGCAACGGCGGTGAAGGTGGTCACGGTCGGAGCTGTGGGCGGAGCCGGCCGACTGAACAAGCAACAGTCGGCGGCGGGCGGGTTCGGCGGCGAGGTCACCACCATCGTGCCCACGCAACCCGGCGCTGTACTTCACGTCCAGGTCGGAAGTGCCGGTGCTGACACCACCGGCGGGGTCGGCGGCGGCGGCCGCGGAGGCGACACGGTCCAGACCGTTGGCGGTGATGTCGGCAACCACTCAGGAGGCGGCGGTGGCGCCTCCGGCGTCAGCACCGACCCAACCTGTTCGCTGTGGCTCGCAGTAGGCGCCGGCGGAGGCGGCGGCGGATCAGGCTATTCACATCAGCCTCTGGTGAACGCTGCTGTGCCCGGAGGACGCGGCGGCGATGCGTGCCCCGATCTGAAGAGCTGCGGCAAACCCGGCGATGGACAGCCCCTGCCAAACCAGACCAACTCGCATCCCGGGGGCGCAGGAACGCCTCCACCACAAAACGACCCCCGCAGCAACAACACCGGCGGAAGCCTGCCCGGACAGGCAGGGGCCACGATGGCCGGTGGTCGGGGCAGCGACGGACTCCGTAATGTCGCCGGCTACAGCGGCGGCGGCGCCGGCGGCGGCGGCGGAGCCGGCTTCTACGGCGGTGGGAGCGGCGGCGGAGGCGGCTGGATAGGTTCGGGCGGCGGCGGAGCCGGTGGCGCCAACTTCGCCATCGACGCCTACGGCCTCAACGCCGTGCAGACCAATGTCGCATCCGAAGGACAACTGAGCTTGGTAGTCATCACGCCGCTGCGCAACACGGGCATCCAAGCACCGATGACGCTGACAGCCTCGCAGACCACACTGGGCCTGGGGGAGGACCTGACCCTCACCGTCCAAATGCCCGCCGATGTCACCGGGCAAATCGGCTTCTACGACTCCTCCCTGCCCGGACCGGACAAAGGAATAGGACTTGCCGATCTACGCGACGGAAAAGCAGTCCTGAGCCTGGCAGAATTCAGCCGCCCCTTCGGCATGGGCGTCCACACGCTGAGCGCCTCCTTCGGCGGCGACGCAATCTACAGCGCCAACGACACCCCAGCCGTCACCGTGACAGTCGAACGCCGCAGCCCCAAAATCACGCTGACCGCCTCCAAGAACGTCCTGGCCATCAACGATGCCATCACCCTCACCGCCTCCCTAGACCCGACCCAGACAACCGGCACCGTCGATTTCATCGACACAGATGCCCCCAGCAACAATCTCATCGGGTCAGCCACCGTGGTCAACGGTGTCGCCACCCTGCATCAAGACGCCACCACGATGAAGCCCGGCAACCATCACCTCGTCGCCCAGTACAACGGCGACGACCTCTACGCAGCAGCCACCTCCCCGAAAATCCTCATCAACGTCGGGACCGGAGCCGTTCAACCCCCGACATCCCCATCCCCAACACCCCTCTCACCGACCATCACGACCACATCACCGACCTCCCCGGTAGCCAGCCCCGGGACTCCGACAATCTCGACGACACACATCAACTCCACGCCAACCACAGGAAAGCCGCTAGCTTCCGCCACCCGGCCAACAGCCCTCGCACACACTGGAGCGGGCCCGACCACCACGATGTTGATCACCGGCCTGATGATGCTCCTGATTGGGGGGCTCCTGACGCTCACTCGCCGCCGGCGGCAACGAGGCTAGTCCTCAGCTGAAGGACTGCGGTGGAGGCCGGAGACAACTTCGGCCCCCACCGCAACGGAGGGTCGGCCTGCGCCGCAGTTACGGATCATGATCTGCTCCGCGCGGGCAAAGGTTCCTGGGTGCAGCTGGATGAACTCTCCGAACCCACACGATCGAGCGGACTGCATACACTCGCCAACGGGCGACACCGTCCAACTCGACCTCGACCACGCAGCCCATACCCCCCTCGAGCTCATCCAAGCCGCCTACACACCGCTCAGCTGCGACCACAATCGTTAGTAGCCAGCCGACGCCCCACCCGATCACGACCGATACATCACCGCGCCGCGAACTTCCTAAAACGATTGCGCCACAACGTAACTCGGCAGGTTTGAAATAGACCTCGGGGAGTTGCTGAGGGCAAACCGATTGATCGCGGCACCCATCAGGCGAGTCTTGCGCGAGATTCTGCAGATGGATCTGCAGAATTGGCCCATGGCTACTCACACCAGCGTTCAGTTGATCGATGACCTCGATGGCAAGTCCGAAGCGGCCGAGACCGTCCAGTTCGGACTAGACGGCGCCGTCTACGAGATCGATTTGACCCAGGCCAATGCTGACAAGCTCCGCAAAGCCCTTGACCGCTACGTCGACGCCGCCCGACAGCTGAAACACACACCCGACCGCGGCACCCGTCGGCGCTCAGCCGGCCGGACCCGCAGCCGCGAAGACATGGCACAGATCCGGTCCTGGGCTGCCGAGAACGGCTACGAGGTCGCCGACCGCGGACGCCTACCTCAGACCGTCCTGGACGCGTACGACGCCCACTGACCAGCAGATACGCAGCGCCTAGCGAGACCTGTTGTGCAGCAACAGGTCTCGCCGATAATCTATCTTATGTCGGTTTAACTGCTGCGTATTTGCATCAGATGCAACTGAGCTGGCCTCGCTACGACCTTGAGGCACTGGAGACTTGCTTCACACCGGCCCGCTGACCTGGGATGACACCCGCGAACTCCGGCGCGGTAGATCCGGGAGCAGGGATAAGCCGCCGACGGGACCATGCCAGCTCTGCTGGCATCGATCCCCTACCTGCACATATAGGTTTGATGGTGCATCCAGTGCACCATTGGTGCATCTGATGAACCACCTCGTCTTCTGACAGTCTGAGCCTCGCCACATGTCAGCGGCTAGGGTCTTCTTGAGGTACGCAGCTCCGGGAGTGGGCACGCCTATCCATCGACCGAGGGGGGAACCGATGAGCAACGTTCAGATTCGCACAGTCGACGGTTCAGATGTGAGACAGCCTGAGCAGCTCAAGGTCGGTCGTCACGTGCTCTGGCTGGCTGCGACCGCACTTCTGGGCGGAGTGTTTCAATATCCAGTCCTCGTCTCCATCAAGCTCTTTGAGCCGGAGAGCAGGAACCCCGTTCCCGGCGCCGCCGCCGATGAAGCTCTGTTCCTAGGACTGCTGTCGTCGTCAATCGTGCTCGTCGTGGCCATGGGGGCGTTCCTGCTGTTGCAGTTGTGCGCCTTGCGATTACTGCGGCTCCGTACGCAGGGCTACGTATTCTGGCTAGCGGCCACTTCCGCCTTCGTCCTTGGTGTGCTGCTCGTCGGGGGGCCGCTGCGGGGCAACCTCTAGCCGCGGATACGACCGATCCTGATACGCAGAGGTGCCAGTAATCCTCTGCGTATTGCATCTGATGCATGGGGTCGAGATGGGCCTCCCATCTACTGGTAGAATACGGTTCGTGCCACCGACCAACTACAACCCTGCTTCGCCTCTTCCGCGAGGGCCACAGAACGGATTCGTCGACAGGTTTGGTAACGAATGGGTGGCTGGACCCTCGCGGACAGCTGGGCATCCATTTGAATGGGACGTCCAGCTATCACCAACCGGACGAGAGCAGATTGGATGGTTGTCGCGTGACGGAAGACACGTTAACGTCTCTCCATTTGGTGAAGTGACTCACAGATGAAGCCATTGCCTTTCTATGCCCTTGTGAGGACTCGCAGCGCGGGTGAATCGGGCGGCAAGCAACCTGTCGGAATCGGGATGATAGTCGGGAGGGCCGAGAGTTCCATAGGCTGGACTTATGCGGTCCAGATGGGGGAGCGGACCTATAGCTTTTCGGGCGACGATCTTGTCCCTCTAGGTGTCTCAATCGCGCCCGAGGTAGCGCGAGGAACTTTCGAAGAAGTGCAATCTGTGCCTTTAGTTGAACGGACACAGCCTCTGTAGCGGATACCAGCGCTTGACAGGCCAACCACCTTTACCCTCACCTGTGGGCGTGATTGGCCCAGGCGTACAGGTGACCAGCCCACGCCTCGACCTGTTCGGCCTGCAGCTCGGCCCACCGACCCTCAAGTGGCGATGGCGGCCGCGTACTGCATGATGTTCTCGATCTGTTCCTGGTGAGCGAACGGTTGGTCTCCTTGCTCATCCCGAACTCACGAAGCTCCAGGCCTCAGCAGGAGGGGGTTGCCGGCTCAACACTTCTAGCAGCTTGTCAGTCACGACCTGCGGGTCGAGGATGACGCTATCGGTGTTCTCGCTCAGCGACGGCGGTCCAGTGAGGATCGCACGCCCCACTTCGACGGCCAGAGACTGCCGGTCAGGTTTAGAGATGCCTTCCAGGAAGGCCGGCCATGCTATCTGAGCGATACCCATTGCGACACAACAGGTCTCGCCGATTAGCCACGTCATGTCGGGTTGGGACTGAAAAGGCTTTCACCACTGGCTGTTTCGCTGGAGAGCATTTCTGATCCAGAGCCCCCCGACCAGGACGATCGCAGCCCGGATGGCGGCCAGGCCGGCCAGCATGAAGCCACCGACGCTGACGGAGAACGAGGCCGCAGCGCGGTGCAGACCGTCGATGAGGAAGATGATGATGGCAGGGCCGACACCGCCGCCGGCTGCACTCCACATGACCGCGCCGTAGAGCTCGCCCCTGGCTACAAACAGCACCGCGGCCACCAGGATGCCTACCAGGAGCCAGAATCCGAGTCAGAGCCACCCGGATGCAATGTGCCGCACCATGTTCCACACTGCGACGAAGAACCCTGCAACAGCTACCAGTCCGGCGACAACAAGAATCTGACGCCCTCGATCTGAGATGCGACGACCACCGATGTAGGCGTGATGACTCGGAACGTCCTGGTCTCGTCGCCTCGTGGTCTTTTCGCTCGCCTGCGCCCGAGGGGAGCGGCCCGGGTCGTCGTCATCCGCGACACCTCGCGCACTGTTGCCGACCCCACAACAGAGACCTCCACTAGAATCGCGAGTGGAAGGTCTCTGCTGTGGCACCGGGGGCTATCTAATCGTCGCGACTTCCAATCAGTCGGCTTCAGCTCGGCTCTTTAGGCTCTGCCCGCCTTCTCTGAGTAGCTTGCCAGATGAGGTAGCCGATCAGAATGACGGGAACCGTAGCGATCCACAACCTTTCCCAAGTGCTGGTCCTCACTGCGATCGAGACGACCCATCCAATTCCGACGAGACAAGCTGCTAAGAGTGCCCATTCGCTTCGTTTCACGATTTAACTCTACCGACTCTTCTTAGAAGCAGCCAGCGTGCTTGAGTGACCATGCAGAACCGAAGCCCATGGCTACGGCCATGGGCCAAGAAACCGGGAGGGCAGCGAGGCTAACCCCGAGGCTGTAGAGGTACGAGGCACAGCTCTCTGTCATCACCCGTCAGTCCGGGAAGATGCGGGTTGTCGCGGCAGCCCGCAGGAAGCCCTCCCGCGGCGAGTACGGCCTGGGCCCATCGCGAACTCCGAGCAGCTTGACACAACGGGGTCCTGGAATCAGCCTGAGCGGAGTCGGGAGCTTATCCTTCCAGAAGCAGGCGCGTCACCTAAAGACCCGAAATGAGTACGCGGGCGGCGGATACTTCAACACATTCGACGACGCCAACGCAGTCTTCGACGACATAGTTAGAAATATTGCTGAATTCATTGGAATGAATGGAACAAATCCCGTCTACCGCAGCACCGCAGCCCCAGGTTTTAACACCAACAGCGGGGCCGGTTATTTCGGTCAACCTACAGACCTTTTTATGCTGAAGGGGACTGCGTCCCCAAGCGTGGTACCGCTCAATCCTCTTTGGGTCCCGTGATACCATCAACCATGGTCGACACAACAAGTTTCAATCACTGGCTCAACTATGCCTATGCATCTGTTGCCACCGCATGCTTAGGCCTAATTCCAGAGACCGTTGAATCAATCCAGTTTACCCTATCGGAGTCGGAGCTCATTCTCATATTCCACGGACCGTCTATATCTGTTGGAGATCGAGAAGATCTGGAAGAAATTCGGGAAGAGCTAACTGCCCTGATGCCCCCAGGCGTCCGGGCTCGAGGCAGGGTAGTAATCGGAAACGCCCCGCCATGGGCGAGCTCGGTGTACGACTTCTATCGATCGAAGCGATCACAAGAGCGTCTTTCCCAGCTGTCCGTAAGGCCTGAATAGGCACGTCAAAGCCGGCGCAGTCCTCGAATCAGGCCGGATGCCTCGCTGCCCCTGCTACCCGGCAACGCCGATGGTTCGCGCCCGATCATCTTGACTCGGTCCAGCGGGCAGGTTCGAGCCGATCAATGACCCAGTGAAGCGTTCCTTGCATCGTACGGACGGTGTTGCGGGCAGGCTGTCCTTGGAGCAGGGGTGTCTCGCCCATTTGGCAGTTGATCGGCATCGATCCACAGCCATTCGTGGAAGTGATGGGCACTGTCAGGGGGATCCGGACTCCTGATTCGACTAAGCGCAGCGCATCCGCCCATTGACGGTGCACTCGGTTTCTGACAAATCTTGCAGCGGCGATGGTGTCGGCGTTCTCGGCGCGTCGACGCCAGTTCCAGCTGAGAGGTTGGCCGTCGGGCGCCAGTGGGTGGCGATCCGGTCGTCGAGTACGACGGACCAGTTCAGCGCCTCAAACAAGGCGATGAACAGTTCACTCGAGTTCTTCTCTGCTGCAGCGTGTTGGACGCGGGCGGCAGCTGCGTCGAAGCCGTGCAGCATCGTTCTGACGGTGAAGATGTGCGCGAGCTGGCCTCCAGCTTTGTCCCAGGCGGTGCCGGAATTGCTACCTCAGTCGCAGGAAGCGTCATCGGCGGTATCGGTGGCGTCATGAATGGCAAGGACTGGGAAGGGGAAGTTCTCGAAGGTGTCGTTAGCACCGCCGGCGCCGTCAACGGTATCGACCTCAGCTCCGAACACCGATCGAGCTGGCTCCGCATGGAACGGGACGCCCACACCCAACGAACCATCGAGACCAGCTTCGAAACCACCGCAGCCGTCCAACAGTTCGCCAGGACCAGCTACGAATACAACGACATCGGGGACATCCTCAAAACCGTCAACACCCAGGGCGGCCAAATCACCTCACCGGTCCAGACCACCTGCTACCGCTACAACGGGCTCCGTGAGCTCACCGCAGCCTGGTCCAGCCCCACCATGGCCGTGAACTGCGCCACCACCACAGCCCCCACCCCGGCGAACACCACCATGGTCGGCGGAGCGCAACCGTTCTCCACCACCTGGGCCTTCGACAACGTCGGCAGCCGCACCAGCCAGGTCCAACACAAGGTCACCGGCGGACGCACCACCACCGCAACCACCAGCTACACCATGGCCAACCCGACCGTTGCCCACGCCCTGTCCTCGACCAGCACCACCACCAGCCCCGTCACCACCACCACGACCACCGGCTACACCTACGACCTCAACGGCAACATGCTCACCCGCACCGGAGTCGCCGGCGGCAACCAAACCTTCACCTACAACCAGGAAAACCGGGTCGCCTCCGTCGCCAACACCGCCGGGACGCAAACCTACGTCTACGACGCCGACGGCACCCTGCTCCGCAAGAAGACTCCCACCCACACCATCGTCACCATCGACGACACCGAATACATCCGCCACAACACCACCGGCGCCTACACCTCCAACCGCTCCTTCTCCCACGCCGGCTACCCCATCGCCACCATCGACACCAACGACCTCAACCGGTTCCAATACACCGACCAGAACAACACCGCATCCGTAGCCGTCGCCGCCCCACTAGCTGTGATGTCCAGGCAGGTTGGTGAGCCTGCTGATGGGGGTGCCGCCGATGGCGGAGTGGATCCGGTGGTGATTGTAGAAGTGGATCCAGTGCGGCAGAGCGTGCCGGCGGGCAGCTTCTGAGTCGTAGAAGCGGGAGTAGGCCCAGCCATCGGACAAAGTCCGATGAAATCGTTCGATCTTGCCGTTGGTCTGCGGCCGGTAAGGGCGGGTCCGTTTCGGTGCGATACCGAGCTCGGCGCAGGTGTCCCGCCACAGATGTGAGCGGTAGGCCGATCCGTTGTCGGACAGCACCCGCTCGATGCTGACGCCCCGGTCGTTGAACCAGGCGACCGCGCGTTTGAGGACATCGACTGCTGTGACGGCCTTCTCGTCGGCGCAGATCTCGGCGTAGGCCAGGCGGGAGTGGTCGTCGATCACGGTGTGGACGAACGCGGTGCCCAGCCGTGGTTCGTAGGTGGCGGAGCGTTGACCGGTTCGTTGGGCAGTCGCGGACCGGTTCCGGTCCCCTTGTTGTCGGCCGAGGAAGCGGTGACCGCCGCCGTCGGGGATGTTCCCGAACTTGGTGACGTCGACGTGGATCATCGAGCCCGGGTGTGGGTGTTCGTAGCGGCGGATCGGCTCGCCGGTGACCCGGTCGATGCGGGACGGCCGATTGATTCTGCAGCGCACCAGGACTGCGTGCACGGTCGAGGCCGCGATACCCAACCGGCCGGCGATCTGGACCGGGCCGAGTCGCAGCCGCCACCGCAGCTTCACGATCTGCTTCTTCAAGTCTTCGCTGGTGCGGTTCGGGATGGACTTGGGGCGGCTGGATCGGTCGGTCATGCCCGCTGCGCCTTCGGATCGGTAGCGGGCGGCCCACTTTCGGGCCGTGACCGGGGAGACCATGAACATCTTCGCTGCGGTGGTCGCGGTCCAGCCCTGCTCGACGATCAGTCGGGCCAGTCGGAGCCGGGCTCGTGGGGTCAGAGCAGCGTTGGAATGGGTAGCGTGGGACACGAGGCCTCCTGTGGGTGGAGCGGTTCCTAGACAGCTCCACTCTCACCCGCGGGAGGCCTCACCCAACGGCAGGCTCAGGGACGTGTCCCACAACAACGTCCCTGGACATCACAACTAGCCGGCTTCGCCACTCCCGTCCGGCGACACATGGACCCCTACGGCAACCCCCTCGGCACACCCACCGGAACCTGGCACAACCGCCTCGGCTTCCTCGGAAAACACCAAGACACCACCACCGGCCTCACCGAACTCGGCGCCCGCCTCTACGACCCCACCACCGGCCGATTCACCCAAGTAGACCCCATCGGCGAACCACACAACCCGCAGCAAACTAATGGCTACAACTACGGCTGGAATAGTCCAGGATCCACCGTAGCGATTTTCGTCTATAGCGAAGGTCCGTACGTCGGTCAGATCGCGACCGCCTTCGTCCCTGGCGCGACAAACCTTCGTCATTGGGATATGGTGGGTCCATGAAACTCAAGGACACACTGGAAGTGATATCTGGACACGAACTGTCCCACGGTGTGATTGTGTACGGGTTAAGCATTAGGGGGAGTCAACCAAGAACCGTTCAGTTAGGCTCAGATTTCATCAATCGCATTGATGTATCATTTCTTTACGGCGAACAATGGGAGATTCGCGTTTGCGATATTGGTTTCACAAAGTGGCCGAAGACGAATGAGCAATGGAACGCAATCGTCCATCAGATGCTATCCATCATGCTCAGCACCGGAGCCGTGATCGCCTGGCTGGGAAGTGAAGGCAGGCCACTTGCCACGCCTCCTGCGTTATTCGATCCGAAAGCAATGGAGGGTGGGATACTAGCTTGGGCGACAAGCACGGAGTCATCACCGGTTCCTAGTTTGGATGGTCCACCCTCCAGTGTCGGGAACAATGAACTCGATCGATTGCGAACTCGCTTCATGGATCTCGCAACGTCGGATTAGTCCAATCTGTTTACATCGACGAGGTCTATTGCGGAAGAAATCCAACTCCGGCGGCGCTACTATCGATATCGCCTTCGGAAAGCGGAGGAAAGGCGAACAAGATTCATGTCGACGGAGAGCAGTGATGGCACTCCAAGTGAACTGACGCTGGTCGAGCATGTCCTATAGAGCTTGAACGATGACTACTTGTCTCCCCCGGCCATGGCTGGAATCGTCGAGGAGGTCACCGGGCCCAGAGCATCGGATGCCGTGCAGTATTGTAATGACCATCGGGCCGACTTTCCAACATCTGAACAACTCCCTCGAGTACGCTGCCGAAGCACAAGATTTCCTGAGAAATCCCGGGCCAGGGACCCTGACAATAGCTCGCACGAACGGAAATGTAGTAAGATATAATCCCACTACTAATGCATTTGGCGTCATGAACTCAGCTAGAGCACCAAAATCCTACTACAAGCCGGACCCAGCGCAACACGGCCTACCATCTAACTTGGACTACTTCAATGCACAGTATTGGTGACTCCTATTGCCGCGTCTGCGGATACCTCTCTCTTGACCCACCATGGGGAGAGAGCGGCAGAGACCCTTCCTTCCTGATTTGCCCCTGCTGCGGTGTCGAGTGGGGCTATCAAGACGTCTCGCCGACGGGAATCGCTCGCTACCGCGCGCGGTGGCTCTCACTAGGAGCACCTTGGAAGGACAGGAAATTCCCGAACGATGGCCTGACCGTGGACCAACGAATGTCTCGCGTACTCAGTGATCCGCCTGAGTGAGGTGTTCGGTATGAGCCGGGCGACCTGGTCCCGGCCGATCTGGTGGCCGGCGCGGCGTATCAACCGCCAGAGTTTGCGGACTCCGTAGAGCCGTCGGTTCTTGACGAAGATTGCTGACCAGGGTGTTGACCAGGTGCGCCTCGTCCCACATCGCATCGGTGACGGGGCAGGCCTTGGCAGCGCGGTAGGTGCTGGGACGCGATCGGCAGTTGGTGCTCGGTGAGCACGGTGCAGATCGACTCGCCGCCGAAACGATCCGTTACTGATGGATGTAGCCACCTGGCCCGGGGCGTCGGTGGCCTCGTCCATCACAGACGGTCTTTTACCAGCACGGGAGGTAATGGCGCCCGCCAACCTGCAACCACAGGGCTCTCAACGAGACCTGTTGTGCAGCAACAGGTCTCGCCGATAATCTACCTTATGTCAGGTTGGGGTTGTGTGCACCGATCAGGAGGCGCGATCTTTCGCTCGGCCACTTCTCCCGAGGCTCTCTACGATCAAGCCAGCGATAGCCGACGGAATAGACGCCACGGCGAAGATCGCCGCCGGGAAGAGCTCGCACAGACTCGAGCCTGGGCCACTGAAGTCGGCCGGTGGTGCACACTTCCGGTACAAGCTGAGTACGAGGGCCTCGGTTTGTGCCATGCAACCGAGCGACAGCCCAACGAAGGACATGAGTCATGGACTACTGAAACCCTGAGAACTCCAAGTTCCTGATGAACGTCTACCCATGGATCTTCGCCGTCTTCGCTCTCGGGTTCGTCGTACTGTCCTTCGTGACGCCCTACTGGTGGCTCGGCATCTTCGCTGTGGGCGGCCTACTGCTCGTTCTGTTCAACCGGAATCGAGCCAAGAAGCGGCTGGCCGCCAGGGACGGACACAACTGACATGGTCTGGATCTTTCGAATCCTGATCCTGCTCGGTGTCCTCGCAGCCGTCATCTTCAGCCCGGTTCCGTGGTGGGTCTTCCCGGTTGTGCTGATCACGATGGCGGTTCAGCTCTACGTCACAGAAGGTCGGAGGCGCTGAGATGTTCCGAGCCGTCTACCGGCAGTACGTCCGCAGCTCATCGCTGACGGCCCGCATCCTGCCCTTTCTCTGGCCCCTGATCCTGCTCGTGGTCCTGGCAATGGTCATCTTCGGGCCCGTGGCCTGGTGGGTGATCCCCATCGTTCTGGTGATCATGGGCGTCCAGTTCTACTTCATCAGGATCATGGGGCCTGGCATCGACGAAGAGAGGCGCCGGCTCGGGCAGTAGAGGGCACTCAAACGCACAGACCGGGTCGGGTGCGCAAACCGCCGAATCCGCAACACCAAACTCAGCACCGGCCGGCCGCCGCAAAAGTCCCCTGCCACGGGACACCTATCGACCGGCACCTACCCGACTTTCGACGAGACTCGTTACAAACCAATATTTCTCGCCGAGAATCGACGTTATGTCAGGTGGTTCTCTGCGTATTGCACCCGATGCAACACGACGGCTCGCGCTACGCCTCAACCGACGCATCGAGGGCTTGCGGTGCAGGTGGTTTGAACTGGGGCGATGCTGCAGCAATCTCCTTCGCCCGCCCGGCTGGGGTCTCGGCGTTGTGACCGGCAAGGTCTGAAGTGCCTCCGAACGGCACTGCCTCCACCTGCGTGAGGTGGGCCTGCACGATCTGGTGGTCGGTGACCGGTCGATGCAGCCACCGATACCAGCGCTGACGGGAGAGCTTGAGGACCCGGCACGTCACCGCGACGGGGATCCCATCCGCGGCGAGCTATATTCGCGGTTTCGAACTTGGTTCAAGATCAGAAGAACTGAGTGGATTTCGTGATTGGATCTGGAAAAAGGTCCAGGATGAACACTCCTCACTCCCCTGGGAGTTAGCCCTTCTCGCCATGATCGACGAACAGATAACCACGAATGAAGGAGGAATTAGACTATCCAACGAACCTAACGCGACGGCAGTAGCCATGCTGTTAGACAGCATTGCAGAATTCACTAATGCGCAAGACCACTGATCTGGTCTGGCAGACGTCGGCTGGCAGACCCGAGCAGTCGACCCAGACAGTGGCACCGCCACCCCGACCGAGTCGTCGTGCACCTGATGTTCGGGCAGAAAATCTTGTCACCTTGCCAAATCAGTAACGGTGCGCGGGCCGCATTCGATCGTTTCCTCGGTCGGGTTCGGTTTGGCTTGGTCATGAGCTACGAGCTACTGAATCGTCACCAACAAGTCATTGGCGGTCCCGCCTCAGCATTCCTTGGACGATCCGGAGAACGTTGGCCTCCTGCTCTTCTCTCCATGATGACTCGTGCGACACGATTCCACCTTCGTCTACCGACAGGCCGAGAATCGACAATAGATCAAATATCTGACCTATGTCTCCTGCCGGCGAATCAACCAACTCTTCGGCCAAATCGTAGTTGAAGTCCAGATTGGATTCAGCTGCCCATAGTGAAAGTGCGCGGGAGACGTCTTTTGACTCCCGCAAGGTGACGCCATCGAGCTGACGTTCAGCTCGGATGTACTCTGAGTGTCCAGGCCCGACGCAGTACGCAGACTGGCGTGGCCATGTCGTGGTTCCCGACAGCATCAGAACCATCGCCACACTGTCAAGACAACTTGCGACCAGATAATTCCGCGACTCGAAGGCGCCAAGGGCCCTTGGGGCTTGATGAAATACCTTGATTGTGTCGAATTGACGGAACTCGCGAAGCAGCCAGCCCGGCGGGCAGGGTATCTCCCTCGTGAAATCTCCTAGCCAATCCACAGATAGCTCGACCTCCCGCATGTCGTCGAGCCTCATAAGGACGAACGAACCGTTGTATCCCATGGCAATTCCTGTCTGGAGGGGGAGCGCGCTAGTCGAGGATATCAATCATTATGGTCGAGTCATCGCTCCTCCGGGCCATTGGCCGTCGGCGCTGACTGTTTCCAGCCAGTCTGCCCTCTTGAGAAGCTGCTCGCCAGGTCGGGTCAATTCCGAGCTCGTCGGACAGGTCCCGCAGGCGGATCCTGGTGGCCTGGTTGGTCAATTCGTCTACCTCTGGATCGCTGTTTCCTCGCGCCGAGGGTATCGACGCGCCAGCGTTCGCGGCCGACCAGGGCCCTCCGCGCGCAGAGGCCAGCCAGCTCAGCTGTCCCCTACCTGTGCAGCAGACCCCCTTCAATCGGATCACCCGGAGGCAGCGTCACACACCACCTCCAGGGACGTGACCCGCCAGCGGTGCTCGAGTCCTTCCTGCTACAGATCGGTGACGAGCAGCGAGCCGACCGCACTAGGGCGTTTTGGCCGTCGGCTGATTAATTAGGCTCGGCAGCATGAACGAGTCGGACTGGGCATCGAGCGGCCTACAGCTCACCGACGCCGCCAACCGCTTCGAGGTCCTGTCGCGATGCCTCGCCGTGACCGCACAAATCACGGAATGGCAACAGACCCGGGACGAGTGGTCCGGCGCGGATGCCGCGAACGCACTCGACCAAGCGCTAGGAGACCTCAAACGGCTTGCTTCCGGAGAAGCTGCCGCGCTGGTGCAGGTAGTGCAACGAGTGCTGCACGATCTCCCCCCGCCATGGGAGTAACTCACGACCCGCCCCTGAGACCCTTCGACATACTAAATGTCCGCGAAGGATCGTTTTCTTGCCAAAGTGCCCGTGTTGTAAAGCCTCCCGTGTCCGCGTGACTTTGGAGGTTGTGAGACGTTGTAACGCTTGACACGGCATGCGGACACCGTGTCGCGTTCCTCGGCGTGTCGCCCGGGTGATCGCACCGCGACAGTTGGCCGGTTAAGCCCTGTGCAGCAGACCCTTGACGTGGCCGAGCCCTCGTCCCGGCCTGCGAGCTAAGACTCCTCCTTGAGTGATCAGGGAAAGGTTGACGCTCACGCGCCATCTTTCAGCGTTCGTCCGAGCCGCGGCGGCTGCGCGAGCCCCACGCGAGGGAAAGTAGGGTGAGCAGAGGGATGAGGGGGAGAACAATTTTTCCCCAGTCTTGCTCGTCCCAAACGATCCAAAATCCCCAAGCGGCTAGCCCGAGAAGCAAAACCAAGAGGAATATCTGGGTTGATTTCATAGTTGGAAGTTTACCTCGGGTCGAATAGGCCAGAACATGGGGCACGCCGGGTGCCGTGGTCGCGCGTCCAACCCGAGCCGAAAGTTGGTCGGTTCGAACGCTCGATGGTCACGACACCCGGCGGCTAACTACCGGCAGAGAGAGATTTCGCTAGCAGCAACCACTATTCCTGAGTCCTTTGGTAGCTAGAAGCGCCAACACCACGGAAAGACCGAGACTGGGTGCTCCCAAGACAATTCCCGCTGGCACAGCGGGTGCAAACTCGAAACAGCCCGGAGTCTTCCATTCACTTCCGTCCCACGTCAGGGTGCAAAGGCCGGAAGGATCGCTGAAACTGATGGGGTTGGCGAGGGAGTACAGGTAGTCGTTGGCTTCTTGTCCGGAGGGGTCGGGTTGGTTGAGGCGGCCGACGGTGGGGGGTGGGTTCCAGGATCTGTTGCAACACTCGTTATCTCGGATCGGTCGGGAGGGTGAGCATGCCTGGAGCTCGGTTGAACTTTGCTCAGCGGGGAGAGATCGCGTTGGGATTGGTGCGGGACGCTAGCTTGGCCGTCGAACGCTAGCTGGAGGCTGGCAGGTCACATTGTCAGCCGCGTCCGCTCATGCGACGGCTACAGTGAGTAGTCCGCGCGCGGTGCCGCTTCCGAGCGGCCGCAAGCCTGGACAACGCCGGGATCACAGCCAACCCGAGGAGCCAGAAGTACCTCGGGCCGTCCTGAACTATAAAGACGATCGCGATCACTGCAAGGACCGCCCCCACCGCAAAGGCAATCCAGTCCCATGTAGTCAACCCCATACGATTCATGATCTTGAAGGTACCCAGCAATGGTCCGACATCGGACGGAGGGGTCTGCCCCAGGTTCAGTTGAATCGCGGGGTGTGAATCTCAGGCCGCGGTCGCGTCTGTTGGTAGATCGTCTCAAACACGACCAGGGTGAGCTCGCCCAGGGATCGCTGCTGGTGGCGGCGGTGATAGGTCTTCTCGATCCAGGTCGCGATCGCCAAACGGAGTTCGTGCTGGCTGGTCCACCTCTGCCTCCGGCTACATCCTCGCCTACGCCCTTGCCGCTGGAATCGCGATCACACTCGTCGTCGTAGCCATAGCTTCTCTGTAGTCCACCGATCGGTGACCAGCTCAAGGTCGTCGTGCGCGGTGCTTCACGATGTTGATTACAGCCAGGACCAGGCACCCCACTGCAGCAATGCCTGCACCAGAAGCCGCGAGCATAGAACTCGTGGTCGATAAGATGATCGCGCCTATGATGAGCGCGCCCACGCTGCACGCCAAAAGATAGATGGTCGTCCGTCTGGCCATCGCCGCGTCCCCGGATTTCAACGGTTCACCATGGTCACGATGACGGCCGCTGCCAGGAACAGAACCCCGACTGCACCGCACACCCACACCCCCGCTTTGACCGAAGACGCTTCAGCCTCCGGCTCCTTCCACTTGTCGGGGGCGAGGCGTTCGCTGGCTCGATAGAGCTTTCGTCCGAAGAGGGCGTACACCAGGGACCACAGTACGAACCCCCCACCCATGAACCAAAGTATGGCCGTCCCGTTCATGACCCACCGGTACCCCTGCACCTTCCTCAGCATCGCTACCCGTCGCCGCTTCACGCCAAAGCACTAGATACCAGGGTTCGTGCCAATCGCCTGCATGCCCCACGCAGTGCTTCGTCACACCAAATGTCCGCAAAGATCGTATTCTTTACATGCCGATTACTCCCCCATCACCGCAGGTCGCAGTTGTAAAGGAACCCGTGTCCGCACCTATGTCAAGCCCTCGGGGGTTTGCGTTACATTCAGTCGATGCGGATCGGCTACGGACGGGTCTCCACCCGGGACCAACACCCGGAGTCGCAGCTCGATGCCCTCCAGGGCGCCTGCTGCGATGAGGTCTACATCGACAAGGCCTCCGGCAAGCTCGCCCGCCGGCCCGAACTCGACAAGGCACTGATTGCCGCCAGCCGGCGCGGAGACCAGCTCGTGGTCACCAAGCTCGACCGGCTCGGCCGTTCCTTGGAACACCTCATCGACCTGTCCAAGAATCTCCAGGACCGCGGGGTCGACCTGGTCGTCCTCGACCAAGGTATCGACACCTCGACCGCGGTCGGCCGCATGTTCTTCCAGCTCCTCGGCTCGATCGCCGAGTTCGAGCACGCCCTGATGTCGGAACGCACCTTGGACGGGCTCGCAGCTGCCCGAGCCCGCGGCCGCACCGGTGGCCAGAAACCGAAGCTCGGCGCACGACAGATCAAGGTGGCACAGGCGATGTACAACGAACTCGGCCCACATGGGCGGCACCGCTACACCGTCGGCCAGATCGCCGCCGAGTTCGGAGTCACCCGCCCCACCATCTACCGCTACCTCGACCAGGCATCCGCACCGGAAGAACCCGCCGAATCCTGATACGCAGAGGTGCCGGCAGGTGGTGCGAATGTCATCTGATGCCGAAGTTGCACCGCAGTGATCGCATTGCTGCCAAGCGCCCGACATCTCGACGGCGAGCAGCTGCCCCGAACTGCGGCGGCTGCTGGCCAGCACGGTAGTCCAGCGTGGTTGCCCTGCCGTCGTTGATGCCATCAAAGTCTTCATGGACCTCACCGCCGGACCGTCGACCTGAGTCGATGCCCACGCCGAGCGCTTCCGGCACGTCGGTCTGCACCGCTAGGAGGTCCTCGCTTCGGATGCGAGATTGCCGCAGTTGGTGCGATCGGTTGGCACCAGTTCTGCATCAGGTCCCATCTGAGGCTTTTGGATCGAGCAACTGCCCACCAGGCTCGCCGACGGCTCGCTTGGTGTCCTGGGTTCACTGGTGCTTTTGGGTGGTTGGGGGACGAATCCCTTGACGGCTGGCGGGCCGGGCGCGCAATCTTGGTAGGTCAACCAACCAGACGATCTCCGCCGCGGTTCGGATCACGAGGTCTCAAATTGAAAGGCAGTGTGTGATGGTGGATGTGACGGTGGTGGGGACGGGTGCGATGGGCTCGGCCATTGCCCGGAACCTTTGCGGGGCGGGTTCACGGTGGGTGTGTGGAATCGGGACAGCTCACGTCTGGCTCCGCTGACCGACGCGGGTGCGGTGCGGATCAGCTCGGTGTCCCAGGCGTTCGCGTCCTCAGGTGTTGTGCTGTCGGTGCTGGCCAATGACGCAGCCTTCCGCGAGGTCGTCCTCGACAGCGGTGTCCTGGCCGGTGCCGCTGAGGGCCTGGTGCACACGAACATGGCCACGCTCAGCCCCGATCTGGTGCGGGAAGCTGCAGCCGCCCATGCTGCGGCGGGCGTGGGGTATGTCGCCTCGCCGATGTTCGGTCCGCCGCCGCTGGCTGAGGCGGGGGCGCTGAACATCATCACCGCCGGAGCGCCGGCCGCGGTCGCCCGGGTGCAGCCGTTCCTCGCGGCCATCAGTGCGAAAGTGTGGCCGCTGGGCGCGATCCCGGAGCAGGCGAACCTGGTGAAGGTGGCGGGCAACCTGGTGGTCTCCTCCGCCATCCAGGTGCTCTCGGAGGCTGTCAGCCTCGCCGAACGCGGCGGTATCGACGCCCGATGGCTGGTCGACATGCTGACGTCGACCATCGTGCCCGGCCCGGTCTATGCCACGGTTGGCGAACGGATCGCGACCTCCCGGTACACGCCGGTCGGTTTCAGCGCCGTCGGCGGCCGCAAAGACGTCGACCTGGCCCGCTCAGCCGCGGCTGCCTACGACCTGCAGCTGCCGTTCGCGGACCCGCTGTCCGGAATGTTGACCGAGGTCATCGACGCCGGTCATGGACAGCAGGACTGGACCCAGCTGGCCGAGTTGCAGCGGCGCCGCTTTCTCAGCGCCCTCTGAATCGAAGGAAAGCATCGTGGCTGACAAGAGATCCGACATCGTGGGCGCAGCTATGGCTCTGGTGCAGGAGGAAGGCCTGTCCGGTCTGACCCAGCCCCGGGTGGCGAAGCGGCTCGAGCTGCGGCAGAGCCACGTCACCTACTACTTCCCCACCCGTGACGACCTGCTCGCCGCGGTCACCGAGCAGGCGGTCCAGCAAAGGGTCGCCGCCCTGAACACCGTCCGGTCCCCGCGCACCCTTCCTCGGAAGATTGCGGCACTGGCGGCTGTTCTCATTGACCCGGCGCAGACCCGCGTTCTCCTGGCCCTGACCCAGATCGCTGACAGCACACCGACTCTCCGCCCGCACTTCCGTTCCCTGTCCGGGGGCATCGCCCCGGCCGCCACCTCCCTGTTGCAGGCCGCCGGCGCCGACCCGACACCAGAGGCGATCGCCCTGCTGCAGACCACCTCGACCGGAATGGCCGTCGTTGCCCTCGCGACCGGGCAGAGCGATCCGGCACCTCTGATCGCCCTGCTCACCGATCTTCTCGCCTCACTCCCCCGTTCCCGGAAGGAACAGCCATGACTGCGCTGAAACCCTCGACCACCGGCCGGCAGTACGCCGACTGGACCCCCACCGCCGTCGCGATGAGCGGCCTCGGCCACCGCATGCTTGCCGATCAGATGGTCCCGGTCGCCGACGACGCCGCATTGCACACCGACGTCTATCTGCCCGAGACGCAGGGCCGCTACCCAGCGGTCGTCATCTTCGGCGGCTACTCCGCCGAGCTGGCCTCGGCGGGAGTTCCCATGGGCAGCAACGAGATCGGCTCCCCGCCGGTGTTCACCGACCGCGGCTACTGCCCCGTCGTCGTCGAACGCCGCGGCATGGGGCGCTCCACCGGTGAACAGGCCCCCCACTTCCACCCGCAGGACACCGACGACGAAGTGAAGGTCATCGCCTGGGCCGCTGAACAGCCCTGGTGCAACGGCGAGGTCGTTCTGTTCGGCACCTCGTACTACGGCGTCACCCAACTGCTCGCGGCCGAACGGAAACCCCCTGCCCTGAAGGCGTTCTTCGCCAACGAGGTGTGCACGGACCTCTACCGCCATCTGATCAACTTCGGTGGGGCCCCGGCCCTGTACTTCCTGAACGTGTGGATGGGTGCCAACTTCACCAAGGGGATGGAGGACCTGCGTCTCAGTCCGCAGAAGCGCGCGCTGATCAGTCAACTCACCAACGGCCGACTCCATCCGTTGATGGAGAAGATCGTGCACCGCAAGATGGACGACCTGTTCACCCACTTCATGGCCGCCACCCCGACCGAACCCATCCTGCGCTCCTACGTCGACTGGATCTTCGACGCGAAAACGCCCGACCACCCGGGCCTGCCGACGGGATCGTCCGGGAGACTGGACCAGATCGACATCCCGTTCACCGTCGTGCAGAACCTCGGCTATCTCAACCTGCACCAGTTCGGCACCTACGATCTGTGGGAGAACGCTTCCACCCCGGCCGATCGCAAGTGGATGATCCTCGGCCCCGCCGAGTACGACCTGCCCGTCTTCTCCTGGCAGAAGGAGGCTCTGGCTTTCTTCGACCACATCCTGCGGGGCACCGACAACGGCTACGACGCCCAGCCTCCCGTCCGCTACTGGGTCGAGGGCGCGGAGAGCTTCGCGACGGACATCTCGTTCCCCCCCGCAACCGCACGCCGTCGACGGCTGTACCTCGGGTCCGAGAGCACCCTGTCGGACCAGGTGCCGGCCGAAGGCAGCGACAGCTGGCTCGCCGTCCCCCTGGGACTGCCGACCCTCGGCGGCCTCGACACCATCGACCGCCAGCTGGTCACCTTCACCATGCAGATCGAACGCGACACCCAACTCGCCGGTGCTGTGACTGCCCGGCTGACGTTCAGCTGCAACGAGATCGATTCCTTCATCATGGCGCGACTGTCCCGCATCGACACCCAGGGCACGCCGCACCTGCTGTCCACCGGCGCCGTCCGCCCCACCACCTGCACCGAGGACCCCTCCCGATCCACCAGCATCGAAATCGTCCACGACACCGGGATCCGCACTCCCCTGGTCCCGGGAGAGCCGACCGAGGTGTGGTTCAGCCTCACCCCCTTCCCGGTCCTGCTACGGGCCGGTGAACGACTGCAGCTCGACATCGGTAGCCGCTCCGACCTACTGCGCGGCGACCCGTCCGACGGCTACGTCCAATTCGACATCCCCGCCCCGCCCTACCTGTGCCGCAACACCGTCCACTTCGGCGGCGAGAGTTGGATCGAGGTCGACGAGACCGATGTTCACTGACCGCCCCTGGCACCGCCCCGGCGCCACCACGTACGCACTGACCCGGCTCCGCGGACTTCGCCGTCCACCCGTGACAGTGGTCGAAGCCCCCGACGTGATCGTCGACAACAACCGCCCGATCCCCACCCGGGACGGAACCGTCCTGCGAGCAAACGTGTACCGCCCACAAGGTGCCGGTCCCTGGCCGGTGATCCTGTGCGCGCACCCCTACGGCAAGGACAACCTGCCGACCCGCAACGGCAAGGGATGGAAGCTCTCCCCCCAGTTCCGCGCCATGCGCCAAACCTCGCCCGTGCGGTTCTCCCCGTACACCAGTTGGGAAGCCCCCGACCCCGCCTACTGGACCGCGCACGGCTACGTCGTCGTCAACGCGGACCTGCGCGGGTCGGGCACCTCCGACGGCATCGGCACCCTGCTGTCGGCGCAGGAGGGCCGCGACGTCGCCGACATCATCCAATGGTCGGCCGAACAGCCATGGAGCACCGGTGATGTCGGCATGCTCGGCGTCTCCTACCTGGCAATCAGCCAATACGCCGGCGCCGCCGAACGACCCCCGGCGCTGCGCTGCATCGCCCCGTGGGAGGGCTTCACCGATCCTTACCGCGATCTGATGCGACCCGGCGGGGTCCGTGAGAACGGCTTCCTCCAGCTCTGGTCCGCCTTGATGAAAGCCCGAGAAACGGTCGATCTGGCGAAGGCGACCGCCGTGCACCCGACCCGCGACGCCTGGTGGCAGTCCCTGGTCCGCGACATCGACCGGATCCAGGTACCGGCACTGCTGTGCACCTCGTTCTCCGACAACAACCTGCACAGCCGCGGCACCTTTCGGGCCTTCGAGAAGATCGGCAGTACCGACCGTTTCGCCTGGACCCACCGCAGCGGCAAATGGTCGACCTTCTACTCCGACGAGGCCAAGCACGACCAGCTGGCCTTCTTCGAGCACTTCCTCGCAGGCCGGACACCGCGCCCCGACCTGCCCCCGGTCCGCCTAGAAATCCGGGACAGCCGCGACGTCGTCACCGCCGTCCGCGCCGAGAACGAATGGCCACTGGCCCGGACGTCGTGGACACCCTGGTACCTCGGCCCCGACGATCTCACCGACGCCCCGGCGACCACCGACGGCAGCGGCACCTTCAACCTCCGTCGCACCGCCGTCGCGTTCCGACGCCAGATGACCGAGGACTGCGAACTCACCGGCCCCATGTCCCTGCGGATCTGGGTGGAACTGCATCACACCACTGACGCGAACCTCTTCGTCGGGATCGAGAAATGGCGAGACGGCAAGTACGTGCCGTTCGAGGGCTCCTACGGCTTCGGCCGAGATCGGGTCACCACCGGCTGGCAACGGGTATCGATGCGCGCTCTGGAGCAGAACGCCTCAGCTCCCGGACGGCCCCAGTTCACCTTCGACCGCGCTCAGCCGGTCGCCTCCGGTGAGATCGTCCCGGTAGACGTCGCTCTCGGGCCGTCGGCCACAAGCTTCCGCGCCGGGGACGAGCTTCGCCTCGTCATCGCCGGCCGGTGGCTCTGGCCGCGGAACCCCCTTACCGGGCAGTTCCCCGCCAGGTATCCCAAGGGACCCAAGGGCACGGCCACCCTGTACTGGGGTCCCGATCGCCCCGCAGCTCTGACCGTCCCCATCATTCCCGCTGACCATCCGGGGTCGAGCCGGCAATGAAAGCAGCCTGGATCGAGGACCTGCTGTCGTTGGCCCCGCCAATCGCCTTTTTGATCGCGGTCCACATCGTCAAGCGGCCGCCATCGGCCAAATACCCCTACGGTCTTCACCGCGCCGTCGGAGTTGCTCACCTGGTCGCCGGCGTCGCCCTGTTCGCGATGGGCGCGTTCCTCATCTTCGACTCGATCACCGGACTGATCGGAGCTGAACACCCACCCATCGGATCCGTGGTGTTCCTGGGCCACCAGATCTGGCTGGGCTGGTTGATGATCGGCGCGATGGCGCTCACCATCCCCCTGCCGATCTACTTCGGCAAGGTCAAAATGCGGCTGGCGAAGGAACTGCACGACAAGGTCCTCTACGCCGACGCCGACATGAACAAGGCCGACTGGATGACTGCTGTCGGGTCCATCGTCGGCGTCACCGGCATCGGATTCGGCCTGTGGTGGGCCGATTCGGTCGCCGCCCTGTTCATCGCCACCAGCATCCTGTGGGACGGCATCAAGAACCTGCGCTCAGCCGTCACCGACCTCATGGACACCACCGCCACCACCTTCGACGACGACGAACCGCACCCCGTCGCCCGGAAAGTCGACGCCTACCTCCGCGACCTGCCCTGGGCCGACCAGGTCGGCTCCAGAGTCCGCGACCAAGGCCACGTCTTCCACGTGGAGTCCTTCATCGTCCCCGCCCACGGTCACATGCCGACCCTGCAACAGCTCACCGACGCCCGGAACGGCTGCATCGCGCTGGACTGGAAAGTCCAGGACATCGTCCTGATCCCGATCGACCACCTGCCCGCAGAAGTCGGCGGACCCGACCACACCCACCCCGCCGAACGCAGCCGCTGAAGACTGCAACCGGCGCGGGTTACCTCTTGCACGGTCTGGTCAGGTGCCTGATGGTGGGCGGCGACAAGTACCTAGGGCAACCCCAATGGCTACCGGGCCTGATCACCGACGCAGCTGAGCGCGGTCATCAACTCATGGCAGCGCCCTGTGGGCGAGACCCGCTGGTCCGCGCTCGCGATCTGGCTCAGGAAAGCTGTGCCCGCGCTGCACCAGCGCGACGCCACCGATGCCGGCATTCCCAGTGTCCTGTCCATCCGCCTCTCCCTACGACCCCACCCTCGGGTGTGGTCAGCCTTACATCACCCTGGGCAAGGACCCGCTAGCGGGTAGTGGACAAAGGCCCGACTGGGTATTGGACGGAGGGAAAAGAGCTGACCCGAGCGACGTCATCGGAGCCGACATGACCCGACGAAGCACGATCCGCTATGTCCGCCCCGTTCTGCTCGCGGCAGTCCTGGCGACCGCCGGCGGCTGCGGGAGTGCTCCCCCCGCTGGTAGCGACCTACCCGAGATGTACACGACCAGCGTCCTGTCCTCCGACAGGACCTCGGCGTCTTCCACGGCCCAGAGCCCGCCGACGTCTACCGCTTCGTCCTCCACCGCCGCGCCGGGCTCCCGGACGCCGACGGTTGATTCCGGTGCCGACCCGGGAGAGGTCGCCATCGAACTGCCGCCGCCCACGGGTCCGGCCGACACCGGGACCGTTCTGCTCCACCTGCGCGATGAGTCCCGGACGGACCCACTGGATCCGGCCGGAGGTCAACGGGAGCTCATGGTCCAACTCTGGTATCAGGCCGATCTGTCCGGGTCGGCCGCGGACCTGCCGCTCGCTCCCTACGTGCCCACTGCGGAGGCGGAGGCGTTGCTGGCGTTCTACCCGATCCCCCCGGGCGCTTTCACCGCAGAGACGAACAGCCGGATCGGTGCCCCCGTCGCCGCCGGCTCCCACTCGGTGGTGTTCTTCCACCACGGGCTGTGTGCCGCCCGCACGGACTCGACCATCGTGGCCGAGCAACTCGCAAGTCTGGGACACGTCGTCGTGGCCTTGGGCAACACTCACGAATCACCCCTGGTGCAGTTCCCGGACGGCCGCACCGTCGCTACCAGCAACCCCGACTTCTGCACCGCTGGAACGGATCCGGCTTCACCGGTGCTGCAGCAACTGCTGCAGGTGCGGGTCGAGGACGTCAGCTTCACCGCTGATGCCCTGCAGCAGATCCACGACGGCGCCAACCCCACCGCCGACGGCGCCCCACTGCCTGCCGGGCTCGATTCCGCCCTGGAACTGGACCGGATGGGCATCTACGGGCACAGCTTCGGCGGCGCGACGGCAGCAGCCGTGCTGGCCGTCGACGGCAGGTTCGTGGCCGGGATCGATCTCGACGGGTTCATCATCGGCCCGGTCGCCCAGCAAGGCCTCGACAAGCCGTTCCTGGTGGTGGGAAGCAGCTACCACGACCCGACCTTCGACCCGACCTGGGGCACCTTCCTGCCGACCCTGACCGGGTGGCACCGCTGGTTCCAGGTCACCGATGCCGGGCACTACCGGTTCATCGACCTCGGCGGCAGCGCCATGAAGTGGGGGCTCGACACCACGTTGAAAGAACAGGACCCGACCACCTGGACCCAGGTATTCGGCGACATCGACGACGCCACCTCACAGCAGATCAACCGCGACCTCGTCGCCGGGTTCTTCGGCGACTTCCTACGCGATGAGTCCGCGGCGGTGCTCGAAGAGCCGGCAGCCCTCTTCCCCAACGTCATCGACCGCACCGCAGAGATCGTGACCAGCCCGACGCCCACCAGCTGACAATGGGTGATGAGGCTAGTTCGTGAGGTTGGACCTCGTTTGCCGGACTGGACAGTGCCACCTCCGAAATCGACCTGAGCCAAGCCAACGCCCACACGCTCCGCACGGCCCTGCGCCTGTACGGCTCCGCCGACCGAGCTCCGTAGCCGTAACGAACTCGCCCAGATCCGCACTCGGGCTGTCGAGGCTGTCGTCCTTTGAGGGATCGCCGGATCGGCCACGCCACGCGCTGGCGGCACTTCCGGCTACGGTTGATCTGCGTCCGACGATTGGTCGGTGGCGGATTGGTGCTGTGGTGGAGGGACTGTGACGTCGTTGGTGCCGCAAGGATACCGCGGCCTCGTGGCCGCGATCGGCGTCGAGGTCCGGTCCACCCGGCTACGGGCAGCGCGGGCAGCCAATACCGAGCTGGTCGCCTTGTACTGGCGGATCGGTCGGCTGATCCTGGAACGTCAACGCACGCAGCCGTGGGGCTCGAAGGTGATCCGGCAGCTCGCGGCCGACCTGCGGCGGGAGTTCCCGTCAATGACCGGATTGTCGGCAACGAACCTGCAGTACATGAGAGCATTCGCAGCTGCCTGGCCGGCTGAGCCAGTTTCCCCACAGCCTGTGGGGAAACTGCCATGGGGGCACGTCCGGGCCCTGCTCGATCAGCTCGACGACCCGGTACTGCGTGACTGGTACGCCCAGCGTGACGCCGTGAACAACTGGTCCCGGCAGGTCTTGGAACACCACATCGCAACCGGCCTGCACCGCAGGGCCGGTGCGGCGCCGAACAACTTCACCCGCCACCTCGAGCCCAGCGATGCCGACCAAGCGCAAGAGATCGTCAAAGACCCCTACATCTTCGACTTCCTCGACCTGGACGAGCGGTCCAAAGAACGGGCCATCGAAGAAGCCCTTACCGACCGGCTCCAAGACACCCTTGCCGAACTCGGACCAGGATTCGCCTTCGTGGGCCGGCAAGTGCACCTTGCCGTCGACAGCGACGAGTTCTTCATCGACTTGCTGCTGTTCCACGCCGAGCAGGTCCGCTACGTCGTCGTCGAACTCAAGGTAGGAAAATTTCGGCCCGAGTTCGCCGGGCAACTCGCCTTCTATGTCACCCTCGTCGATGAACAGCTCCGCCACCCGGACCGGCACGCCCCCACCGTCGGCATCCTGCTATGCAGCACCGGATCCAACGACAGCGTCGTGCGATACGCGCTGCGGTCCACCAACGCTCCCATGGCCATCGCCACCTACACCTACGACATGCTGCCGCCAGCTGAACAGGCAGCCCTCCCTGCTGCTGAAGCGATCACTGCCGCGTTCACTGGCGTCGGCGAATTAGCTGACGACACCCAGATAGACGTCGGCTCAGCCGCCGCGATCATCGACGACACGCAGTGAATGATGCTGAACAGGTGAAGCGATGCCGGCTGTCTACATCACCAAACCGTGACCGAATGGGCCACGGGCGGGAATCAAGTATGGGCGGACCAAGGTCAACCCTGACCACGGATCCGTGCTGTGAGGGCTGAGCCCAGCGAGGCAACTGGACTTCCGATTTCCTGCAGGACCGTCGGGGGCCCTCAATCGCGAAATTCTGGAGGGATGCCGCGGTGAGCAACAATCCTGGTGGCAATCGCTGACAGCTTCAGCTCGTGGTGGCTGGACAGTCGTCGTAACACCTCGAACGCCTGGTCCATGCTGATGTCGTACTTGCCCACCAGAATTCCCTGGGCCGCGCCGACTCGGTGCCGGGCGTCAATCGCCGCCCACAGGTGTTCGCTCTGCCGGTGCCCAGCCAGGGTCACCGACACCGTCGACGCGATGAACTTCGCTGTTTCCAGGTCGTCGTGCCCGAAGGTTCGTGAACCGGTGACGTACAGATTGAGAGCACCCATGGAATCCCGCTCGGTATACAGATGCACGCTCAGCACCGCACCGACCCCGGCTCGGGCCGCAGCCGGACCCCAGATAGGCCAACGCTCGTCACCGCTCACGTCGTGACTGGTCAAGGCGCCGTCCTGGTACGACGCCTGCACGCAGGGCCCCTGCCGAAGGTCGTACTGAAGGGCGTCGAGTCTGTTCACCAGGTCATCGGTGGCGCCGACGGTCGACAGCTCATCACCAACTCGTTCGGTAACCCCGGCCATGTCACACACCCCCGAGGCGACAGCGGCAGCCAGGATCCCCCGCAACCCTTGATCTAGGCGCGCGTCGATATCTGCCTGCCCGAGTGCCCGCTGGGCCTGGGTGATCATGTCCTGGATGAACCGAGGAACTGTCTCCGGGCCGGTTACCACGACAGTGGCTGGTCACATTGGGCCGTCGGACGGCACTTCAACTCTAGGAATAGCGCTGACACGGTGGGCCTTTCCCTCCGACTCATGCGGGCTGCGAGTGCTACCCGCCCATCGACATGACGTCGGGTCTGCGACCCGATAGGTGGGTGTCATGGTAAACCGAGGACCCTGGGCTCTCCGTACACACCTGCTATCCACTGGCGGCGGTGTCGACACCGGGTGTGGCGGGTATTCACCCGAGGTGGAGATGTCCGAACCGTTTGCAGCTGCCTATCGGCGCGCCACCACCCAGACGGCGCCCGGTGGCCCGGAGATGATCGGCGTGCAACTCGCCGTGGCCTGCGCCGACGCGCTCTCCGTCGACGGCGTGGGTCTGAGCCTTTTCACCTCCGACTCCTTCAGAACCCCGATCGGGGCCAGCAGTCCCTTTGCCACCGCCGCGGAGAGGCTGCAGTTCACCGTCGGCGAAGGACCCTGCCTGGACGCCCACACGCACCGCGAGCCTGTCCGTGCTTCCGACACTGAGTTGGCGCGGCGGTGGCCGGCGTTTCATCGAGAGCTCGTTACCAAGACTCCCTTTCGAGGCATCATCTCCCTCCCCTTGGGGCATGATCTGGCCGGTCACGCCGCGATCGACATCTACTTCCGTCACCCGGGACGCATCCTGGATCCGACCATCCAGCAGACCACCGCAGCAGCAAACACCGTGGCCGCTCTGCTCGCAGAGCATCTCCGATCAATCCCGTTCGGTTCGGCCGCGATCGACGCTTGGTTCGACGCCACGGAAGACTCTCAACGAGCCATGGTCAGTATTGCCATGGGGATGGTCACCGTGGCCGCGGACGTGACCTTCCACGATGCTCTGTCACTGCTGCGCGCTCACGCTTACGCCACGGACACCTCCCTTGACCAGCTCAGCACAGACCTGGTCACTGGCCGCAAGACCACCCACGATCTCGAACTGGGGAACTGGTAGGAGGGCAACCGCGTACCCGAAATTGCCTTCGATTCCCGCTGCTCCCTTATTGATGCTTGCGGTCCCAAAACCCCTCACCCGCCGTCTTAAGCATTAGCCCGGCTGACGTCGATTCCGTGGCCGTGGTCGCACCCGCTCGGAACGGACGGCGGTAGGGCGGAGCAACCTTCATCTCGATCGCCGCCACGGCGACCACGTTGAACGCCGCACACCTCGATGTCTTGGTGCAGGTTGTGATCGTGGTGGACCGGCGCACGGCGGCCCCGGCTGGACGTATGCCTGACCATCCGGGCGTCGAGATCGGGGTTCCCAGACCGGCTTGGCGCGGCCGAAGTCGCAGGCATCGCCCACATCCTGAATAGCACCCACGTCCTCACCAGCAGAGATGTGGTTGGCCTGCACCGACGCAGACAGCCGCACGTCCTCCTCGACTGGCTGATGCATCATCACCTGGTGGCCAGCAGTGAGGTGGAGCTGCTTCTGAGAAGCAGGTGAGGCCAACTGAGCGGTCCGGCCTTGAGCGCCCGGACCACCGGTGCCCCCTGGGCCCACCCCCCACATCGCGGAGCCAATTTTGGCACCTTCGCCCAGGCCTACCTCGTCGTCGGCGGTTCCCCACCTAGCAGAGCACGAAAAACGTCCTGGTCAAAACGGCACGCACCAACGCCTGCACGACCGGCCGTAGGCCGACGGGATAGCCGCCTACCTCCTGCGCCATTCGCCAGGCTTCCGAGCCATTCAGTGCACGATGGGGCCTGCCCGGCTGGTCGCACCTCGACTACGTAGCACTCGCTTTGGTTAACAGTTCTGCTGCGATGATAATTGAACGTTATCATCGCAGCATGGTGCGAGACGTGGTCTGGGTGCCCACCGCGTCTGCGACGCGCAACTGCGGGGTGTTGCTGCAGGTCAGGCGCCCCGAAAGTCGTGGGCGGGCCGTACTGAGTCTTTGGAGTGCTCGATGAGTGAGCCGGCAACCGAGCCTAGATTCGTCAGTGTGACGGAAGTTGGGGTGTTGTCGCAGGTTGAGGGCGTGGATGCGGTCGGGATTGGAGAGCTTCGAGAGCTGGTCGAGGCGTCTTTGGCTTCAGCGACGCAGCGGGCGTATGCAGCCGATTGGGAGCGGTTCGCTGTGTGGTGTGACGGTCAAGGCGTGGATGCGGTGTGGGCCTCGGATGAGGACTTGGGCCGGTATGTGGCGTTGGCTGCGTCTGAGGTTCGTGAAGACGGGTCGTGGGCGGTAGCAGTGGCTACGTTGCGCCGTTGGGTGTCGGGGATCAATCAGGTTCATCGGGCGGTCGGGCGTGAGTTGGCGCCGGGTCGGTCGGAAGTGGTGCGGCGTGCGTTGGCGGGTGTGGCTCGGACGCGGAGGGAGGCGCCGCGGCGGCGTAAGCCGTTGCGGTTGATGGCGTTGAAGAAGCTGGTGGTGACAGCTCGGGGGACCGCTGTGACGTGGCAGCAGAAGATTCGGGCTGAGCGGGACTGCGCGATCTTGCTGGTGGGTCATCTGGGGGCGTTTCGTGAGTCTGAGCTGGTGCAGTTGCGGTTGGGGGACTTTGAGCAGGTCGATGGTGGTCTGCATGTGTACGTGGCAGGGTCGAAGACTGATCAGCTGGGCACGGGCAGGTCGAAGGGGTTGACTCGGGTTGCTGCTGCGCAGGGGTGTGCGTTGTGTGCGTGGTGGCGGTGGTGGTCGTTAGTGCGCGCGCATGATGCTGGTGGGCGTCCAGCGGTGCTGAATGCTGTGGAGGCGCTCCCTGCGGCGGACGAGCATGTGTGCCGGCAGCAAGTGCTCGTTGGTGAGCCTGGGATGCCGTTCTTGCGGGTGCTGGGTCAGGCTGGCTGGGTGACTGAGCGCGGGTTGTCCCCGCATGCGGTGTACCACGTGGTTCGTCGGCGGGCGAAGCTGGCGGGCTACACCGATCAGGAAATAAGTCGGTTGGGTGGGCACTCGCTGCGGTCTGGGTTCATCACGGATGCGTTCGATGCTGGTGCGTCGGATGGTGAGGTGATGAAGCAGACCTGGCATCGGTCGATTACGCAGGTCCGTGACTATCAGCGAGGCACTCCCCTGGCTGGCAATGCGGTTAACCGGATTGAGCTGCCATGAAGCCGGCCACGCAGGATGCGTATGAGAGGGACTGGCTGCTGTTCGTGGACTGGTGCCGTGCTCGGGACTTGGACTATCTGCCGGCCCCCGCTGAGACGGTAGAGGTGTTCTTGTCCCTTCTTGGATCGGTCTCGAGCCGTCGGCGGGGAGCTGCTGCGATCCGGTTCCATCATCGAGCAGCTGGTCTTGCTGAACCTGCACTTGTTCGGGGCCGACCGGGGCGGCCACTGTCGACAGCCCCGAGCGATCTGATCGACGCTGCATTGGCCGGTTTGCCTCGATGGGGGTGGACGGCCGGGCTGTTCGGTCGACGTGACGCCGTTCTGTTGGTCTTGCGGTTTGCGATGGCCCTGTCGCCGGAAGGGATCGCTCAGCTGGATGCTGGCGAGGTGATCGCTGACGGCCAGGGTGGTCTGAGGGTGCACGGCCGTGAGGTGGGCGGTGACGCGGACCCGGCCCTGTGTCCTGGGTGCATCTGGGCCAGGTGGGTCCCTGTCATGCAGCGCGTGCACCGTTTCACCCCAACCGCAGAGCTGGCGAAGGCGTTCACGCGGCCTGAAGAGCCGCCTGCCGTAGATCGGCATGACTGCGAACGCAGTACCCCTGGACTGACTGGTCCCGCGTTGATGACGTTTGACCGGTGGGGGTCCGCTCCCCTACCGGTCAGGGCCCCGACGTCCCAGGGACTGCGCGGGTTGTCTCATGCTCACCGTGCCGGGACGGCGGTGCAGCATCCGATCAGAGACCTTCCGCGGACCGTTGAATCTGTTGCCACTCCCCTACCGCCGCCAGCTCCGTTCATGGCGCCGTACCCCGAGGTGGCCGGACTGGGCTGGCGACGAAAGCTCGAAGGCCTTCTCCATGTGGATGAGGCAAGTCAGGCTCTGAACTTGGTCGTCGACCAGGCCGACGCTTTGAATGCCCGCCTCGACCAGCTTCTCGCCGATGCCGATGCGCTTCGCTCAAGAGTGGACAACGTCACGCGGCTACCGCGCTTTAGAGGCTAGGGGGGAGCTCCCTAGCCGCTGTCACATGCATGGAGATCCACTGAATAGTGGCGTTCTTGCATGTCAGCGAAGCGTGCACGACACGTGCGCCGCACGTGCATAGTTAGTGGCGAGTTGGTCATTCACGCGTGACCTGTGGGCGGCCGCGGCCGGGTCGCTCTTCAGCTGCCATCGTGGATCCACATGGGCGCTCGCTTAGCTCAGTCGTGTTCCTTCTGGTCGCGGTGCTCGACGACGTGGTCCACCTGAGCCGCAGCGTGAGTGAGCCACCGACATGGCCTCCGCATTCGGTTGGGCGTTCCGCCGGCGGTGAGCGAGTCGCGAGCGTCACTGGAGCTGTTTCTGCAGGTCGCGTGAGCGTGCATGAAACATGCATTGCACGTGCAAGCGCTTGTCGGGTTCGTCAATCTCTGTGAGCAGCATCTGGCCGTCATCCCAAGCGCTCTCCCACTGCGTCATCCGCGCCTTGCTCTGCGTTCAGCTTCATAGCGTCCACTTGGGCTTTCCATGGGGCGGCGCCCTGCGTCGAGCCTGAACCGGGTTCATAGGTTCAGGCGGTTCGATACCCGACCCTGTTGGCGGACTGACAAACAGTTCGCGCCACAAGTGGCCCGCCATGAGAAGGCCCCACAGTGACGGACACTTGCAATGCACGTGCGTGCAACGTGCGTGCGTCGCACTGCCTGCTTGCCCTGCTGTGCTGTGAGCTGCTTAGCTGTGTGCTTGCGCGCAGGTCTGCCCGGCAGTGTGACTGTTTGTCTGAGTGTGTGCGGTGTGACTGCAGGTTGTATTGCTTGTCGGCGTGTCTGCCGACGGAGCGGGCTGCTTGTGGGGAAGATTGATGG
>NZ_LR594677.1 GCF_901827205.1 Variovorax sp. PBS-H4
ATGGAGCGCATCGCTGGCCTAGCGGCCCGCGCCGGCTCCATGGTCGAGCAGATCCGGGGCATGCTCCTGGCCCCCGAGGCCCGCAAGACGGCCCCCACCTACTCCACGGCGCAGCTGGCCGCGCTGTGCGGGATGGACAAGGCGCACATTGCGTACCGTATCACCAAGGAGGACCTTCCGGCCGGGCGCCTGTCGCCTTCCGGCGGCAAGCGCGTTTTTGGCTTGGACGAGCTCCGGCGCTGGACTCGCACTTACCGCGGCGAAAAGATGCGCCCCGCGGACCGCAAGGCCATCACGATCGCGGTGGGTAACTTCAAGGGCGGGGTGGCGAAGACGACCACCGCCATGATCCTCGCGCAGGGGCTGAGTCTGCGGGGCCACCGAGTCCTGGCGATCGACACCGATCCGCAAGGGTCACTCACCACGCTGCACGGTTTGCTCCCGGAGGCCGAGGTGACCGAGGACATGACCATCGGCCCGCTGTGCGACGGTACACAAAGCGACATTCGGTACGCCATCCGGTCGACCTATTGGGACGGCATTGACCTGGTCGCCGCGGCCCCTTTCCTCTTCTCGGCCGAGTTCGCCTTGCCGGCGCGCCAGATGCAGGAACCTGGCGCCAAGTTCTGGGACGTGCTCAACATGGGGCTGGAAAGCGTGCGCGATCTCTATGACGTTATTGTCATTGACACCCCCCCTTCCCTCTCCTACGTCACCATCAACGCGCTTTGGGCTGCCAACGGCATCGTGGTCCCGGTGCCGCCCTCCGGGTTGGACTTCGCGTCCTCGGCCCAGTTCTGGTCGCTACTCGCGGACCTCGGGGGCAACCTGGACGGTCAAAGCAAGGACCGCGAGGGCAAGGCTTTTGATTTCCTACACGTGCTTCTAAGCCGGGTTGACGCATCCGATCCGGCGATGCCAGCCGTGCGGCAGTGGATCCAGGCGACGTATGGTGAGTACACCTTGCCGGTCGAGATCCCCAAGACCAGTGTGACGAGCAATAAGGCGGCGGAGTTCGCCACCGTCTATGACGTGCAGAAGTATGAGGGCGCGGCCAAGACCTACAAGCGCGCCGTGGAGGCGTACGACTCGTTCGTAGAACTGGTTGAGCAGTCGATGGTGGGCGCCTGGCAGGGCCAGGGCAGGGCGCACCGATGAAGCGGAGAGGGACCAGCAGCGACCGGCGCAACGGTGGAAACCTGGTTTCCACGCAGTTGTCGGCTGCAAATCTCAGGGCGTGTGGAAACCAGGTTTCCGCGATGAGTTTGGTGGGCGCGGCCGGAGCCCAACTCTTCCGACTGGCGTCGGATCAGAACATGCGTTGCGCATCGATCCCGGAGCCATGCGTCGCTCGAAAACTCGAAGAGTTTTGTGGAAACCAGGTTGCCATACAGGGCTCGGCAGTCGTGGAGGAAATCGAAGGCAGGCGATCGGCGCGCCGGCCAAGTGCGGGTGCCGCGTTCACAGGGCCGGCGGGCTCACGTCAGCGAGCCGCAAGCGCCGGATCTGGAAACCAGGTCTCCACATCCGGCCTGGAGGCCGCGCGGAACGCCACGATCACACATCTAACGTCGAACAGACTTCGGGGCGAGACATCGAATCCGCGGGCAAGCGTGCGCAGAAACTGCGCAGGGGGTGGATGTGGAAACCAGGTTTCCACGTCCGAGCCTACAGCACACAGCAGAGGGCAGGGCCGCAGCCCGTGCCCAACTTCGACCAAAGGTAGGGCTCCCGTCCTGGCTACTTGGAACAGTGGAAACCTGGTTTCCAGCGAAGTGTCGCAGGTGGGTGGCTCTTCGAGAGAATTCCATACTGACCAGATGTCGGCATTCTGTCGCCTATGGACGCCGCACTATGGCACCGAACGTGGTCCCGTCCTGCGTGCCGAAATCCGACGCGGACACTCCGAATCAGTCTCGCGCCTCTACAAGGAAGCATGACCATGGCAAGCACACGCAAGCGACTCGAAGCACTGACGGCAGGGCTCTCTCTCCCGGCCGACTTGGAAAGGTCAGCGCCCAATATGCCGGTTTCTCCGCCCGCACCGGATCAGGCGCCGTCCGCAGCCCCAGGCATGGAAACCAGGTTTCCACCCGCAGCTGTGGGCGGCTTTCTTCCGCGTACGGGACCCGGACAGATGCTCGCGTTTCGAGGGCAGATCCAGCAGGTGGAGGGTGAGATGGCGTCCTTGCGGGACAAGCTGCGCCAGTACGAAGGCGCGCTACCCACGCGCAAGATGGATCCGAAGACCATCCGCCACAGCCGCTACGCTAACCGTCACAAGGCCTCGTTCGCGACGAGCGAATTTGCCGGCCTGAAGGCTGATATCGAGCACGCCGGAGGCAACGTCCAGCCAATCCTTGTGCGGCCTGTGATCGATCTTCCGGGGGAGTTCGAACTGGTCTTTGGCCACCGGAGGCACCAGGCCTGCCTCGAGCTCGGGATCCCGGTGCTTGCATCGGTATGGATCGAAGACCTGGGCGACAAGGCGCTTTTTGAACTCATGGATAGGGAGAACCGGGAGCGCGCCGACCTGTCCTCGTTCGAGCAAGGCGTGATGTACCAGCGCGCGCTCGACGAGCAGCTTTTTCCAACCCAACGCCAACTGGCGGAAGCGTTAGGCGTCAGCCACACGTGGGTGCGAAAAGCCCTCCTGGTTGCTCAGCTGCCCGACGCCATCGTCGACTGCTTCAGAAGCCCGCTAGAGATCAACTTTCGTCATGCGGAGCAGATCCATGCGGCGCTCGAAAAGGATCGTCGCGGAGTGCTCAAGCGCGCCGAAAAGGTTCGCGGGCAGAATCTGTCTGCCGCTGTGGTCGTTGCAAGACTCATCGATGTAAGTCCTCGCTTCGAGAAAGTCGAGCGCATCGAATTGCAGTCCCAAGACCACAAGTTCGGCACTGCGACCCGCGGAAAGGGGGGGGAGCTGACGATCGTCATTGAGGCCGACACCTATGCTGAACTCAAGCCTGAGCTTCTTGAGCACGCCGTCGTTGACGGCCTGCGAAAGCTTCGAAAGTTGGCTTGACCGCGGCGGGGGCGACTGACCAATGCCCGGATGGCCACCTCAAACTCCCCCACCTATGGCCGGGCAAATTCCTCCAGGCCAGGACGGGGGGATTCTCGTCTTTTCTTCTTTGACGGCTGTTCGGCAAGCGAAGCGCGTCAGGCCGGAGGCGGCCGCCGGGGAGCGGTGGGCAGGCCACGATCGCCGCAGGGGCCGTCCACAGGCCTGTCCTGTGGACGGGTGGCTTGTCCACGGCGGGCGCGCCTGAGGGTCAGTCCGCCGGCGCCTTGATGGCCAGGCGCTGAGCCGCCTCCTTCAGCCGGTAGCTCTTGCCCTCGAACTCCAGCAGGCGGGAACGGTGCATCAGCCGGTCGAGGATGGTGGATGCCATCGTCATGTCGCCCAGGTAGGTGCCCCAGTCCCGGATCACCCGGTTGGACGTCACCAGCACGCTGGCGCGGCGGCGATGCCGTTGATGGACCAGGGTCTGCAGCAACTCCGCCGCCACCTCCGAGACGCGCTTGGCCAGGAACAGGTCGTCCAGCACCAGGAGGTCGGCCGCCAGCAGCCGCTGCAGCATCAGCTCGCGCTCTCGGGGTTCGGCCAAGGCGTAGCGGCCGAAGTCGGTGTCGGCCTCCAGATAGGCGACCTTCAGCCCCTGCTGCACGGCGTGGTAGGCCACCGCCTTGGCTACATGGCTCTTGCCCGTGCCGGGCTTGCCGATCAACAGGGCGTTGGCGCCCTCGCTGACGAACTTGAGCGTCTGCAGCTCGAAGCAGGCCGCGCGCGGCACCTTCGGGTTGAACGACCAGTCGATCTCGGCCAGCGTGACCTTCTCGTCCAGGTGCGAGTCCTTGTAGCGCTTGTCGATCAGGCGGCTCTGGCGGCGATCGAGTTCGTCTTGCAGCAGCAGCGCCAGCAGCTCCTGCGCCGTCATCTGCGAGGCCTGCGCCTGCTCCAGGCGCGTCTGCAATGTGTCGCGCGCCCCGGACAGGCGAAGCTGCGCCAGGGTGCGTTCAAGTTCGGCGATCGACATGCTCATTGCAGCCACTCCCCGGCCACCGGCACGCCACCGGTCGCGGCGGCGAAGAAGTCCGCGTACGTGGCTGCATCGCGGATCAGCTCGTCGCGCTGCGTCAATGGCGGCGCCACAGGCGACGCGGCGGCTGCCGCCTCGGCTAGCTCGCCCACCATGGCCGTGATGGCCTTCAGCGTGGCGCGCTGCTGCTGCACCGCCAGCGCGCAGGCCTGCTCCACCAGCGCCGCCGGATGGTGACGCGCCAGCCCGACCAGCCCCCACATGCGCCGCTGCCCGACGCGTCCTTCGCGAGCAAACCACTGCTGGCACAGCGCCAGGCAATGGGGGCCGATCTCGCGCGCCAGCTTCCACAGCAGCTCGGTCTGCCGGCTCGGGTTGAACGGCCGCTCGTCCTCGGGCAGCACGGTGGCACCCCGCCGTTCGCTGCGCGCGTGCGTGCGCAACAGCGCGCCGGTCTGCCGGTCCCGGATCTCCACCAGGTGGGCGTACAGGCGCACCGTCACCTTCGCACCGATGGCCGCCGGACGGGCAGCGTAATTGCTGCTGTCCACCCGCACCGTGGTGTCGTCGCACACCGTGCGCACCATCTCGCGGAAGAAGGCGAAGCGGGTGATCGGCAGCGGCAGCAAACTGGCACGCTCCTCCTCGAACATGGCCTGCACCTGGCGCTTCTCGCGCCCGTGAATGCGCTTGGCCGCCCATGTGCTCTCCCAGCGCTCGAGGAACTCATTTTGTGCCTGCAGTGAGTCGAACCGCCGGCCCTTGAGCGCCGTGTCCTGCGTGTGCTGGATCGCGTTTTCCACGCTGCCCTTGCGGTTGGGGTCGCGCACCCGTGCCGGGTCCGCCACGCAGCCGTAATGGGCCAGCAGCGAGGCGTACACCGGGTTGAGCTCCGGCTCGTACAGATCGGGCTTGAGCACACCTTCCTTGAGGTTGTCCAGCACGACATAGCGCACCACCCCGCCGAAGTAGCGAAACGCCTGCTCGTGCAGCTCGGCCCACTCCTGCTGGCCGGATTTCCACACCACCCGGCGGAAGCTGCGACGCGAGTAGCGCAGCGTCATCACGAACAGCCGCGGGCGCTTCCAGCGGCCGCTGACCGGATCCAGCGTCATCGCGCCCTCGCCGTAATCGACCTGCGCCTCCTCGCCGGGGGCGAACTCCAGCCGGTCGAACTGCTCCGGCTCGCGCGAGCGCAGCTGCGCGACGAACCGCTTGACGCTGTTGTAGCCATGGCCGAAGCCGTGGACGTCCACCAGGTCCTGGTAGATCGCCATGGCGTTTCGCTTGAGCAGCAGCTGCGCCTGGATGAACTCGCGCCAGGGTTCGCACGCCGAGGTGTGCGCCGGTGGCCGGGGTGGGGGATTTTGGGCCGCTTTCTCGCCCTCCTTCAGAGGCGCCGAGCCGGTGGCCACCCCGGAGGAATTTGCGCCGGCCATCGCCGCCTGGTACTTGCGGATCGTTTTGCGGTCGATCCCCGTGATGCGGGCAATCTCCCGCTGGCCGGCTCCTCGCGCCAGCAGCGTCTGGATGGTGGTTTTCTTGTTTGGCTTCAAGACGTTCAACTCCACGACCTCCTCGCTCGGGAGGTCAGTTCACGTCCTGTCCAAAGGGGGCCGGTGGCACCGGCCTACAACCCTCTCCCGATCAGTTCAGGTGGAGGAGTTTGAGGTGGCCACGGGTGGGGGATTTTGGGTGGCCATCCGGGACCAATGTGAGAGCAATTGGGATTCGCCGCTGGAAAGGGGGGACTCCCCGCAGCGTCCACGGCAGTGAAATGGGGAGCCCGCCTCTGGACGGGCATATCTCATTCCAACTTCGCGAGCGCAAAAACTCCATTGAAATCAACGACTTAAAAAGAGCTTCTCCCAAAGCACGGCTCGGAGCATCACAAAATCGCATTGATGATAAGTAAATTTAGTAAGATGCAATTTCGTGCCCTTGTGGGCCGGGGCTCGCAGCGTTGCACCGCATGATGTCCAGCTTTTAATCGTCCCGCCCATCCGATGGCACACAGCAACCTTCCCACGCCTTCGCAGCTCGACAGTCTCGATGACGCTCAACTCGAGCAACTCGCGGTGGCCTGGCGTGCCCAGGCCTTGCGCGGCGATCGGAAGGCCCACGGTATCGCGCATGCCTTGGAGGTTGCGCACCGCCAACGCCTGCGGGCCAGCCAGGTCGCGCAGCTGCCAGACCCCGTGACGCCGTCGCGGCCCTGGTGGAAATTCTGGGCCGCTTCAAAAACGCCGCGCGCCACGACCTGACCCCGCGCCATGCGCAAGCCCCCGCCGCCTCCCCGAAAACTCGACAGCAGCCACTTCGCCTTCATGCGGGCGCTGTCCCAGGGCGTCGACGAGCGCGCGAGCTGGGACCGATATCTGCGCGTCGAAGGTGAACACACGGATTTGCGGACCGTCCGCCGGACGATCGCCTGGATCCAGGATGCGTTCGCGGCGGCCGCCGAACGCGAAAACAAGCCGGGCACCGCCCGGCTGCTGCGGCTCGATCCGGAACGCTTCAGCGCAGCACCTGCGCAACCGACCTTGGCCGAGTTCGCGCTCGCGCAGGGGATGGAAGAGTTCTCCGAAGACGAGCAGCTCCAGGCCTATGAAGAGGCGTACCCGCGCACTGGCAAAGCTGGCGGGGGCAGGGCAGGGCAGGGCGCTTCGTCCCCCACGCGTCGCGGGCGCATCATCGCGCGGCAACTCGAGGCACTGCAGTGGCTTCAAAACCTTGTCGCTCAAGACCCCCGACCGGGCGATCGGGTGGGGGCTTGGCTGAACCCTCGGCTTGCGGGGCGCCTCGAGCGCGCGAAATTGAACACGCTGTTCGATCTCGTGGAGCACATGAATGGCGTCGGCGCTCGCTGGTGGGTTCAGGTGCCCGGCGTGGGGGAGCGCAAGGCCTCGCGCATCCTCGAATGGCTGCAGACCCACGAGACGGCGCTGGGCTTGCGCGTCGGTGCACATGCGGCGCAGCGGCGATCGGATTTGACTTTTGATTCGCTGACCGAAGTGCTGCCGGCGGCGACGGCCCTTCGGCCCTTGGAAAAATTCGTGGTGCCGTCGGAGCTTGACGGCTCCGCGGGCCGATTCCGTGCACCGCCTGAAAAATGCCTGCTTGTGGCCGCCGACGACTATGCGGCCATCGGTGCCTGGCTGACTTCGAAAGGGCGAGGGACGAAAGACGGCGAGCTCACCGCCACGCAGCGCGCGTATCGCCGGGAAGCGGAGCGGCTGTTGCTGTGGGCTGTCCTCGAGCGGAACAAGGCGCTGTCTTCATTGGCCGTGGAAGACGCCCCGGCGTTCCGGGACTTCCTGCAGAACCCGCCGGCGTCCTGGTGCGGGCCGCGGCATCGCCAACGCTGGTCGCCGCTGTGGCGGCCCTTCGAGGGACCGTTGGCACCGGCTGCGCTGCGGCATGCGCTGAACATTCTCAGAAGCCTGTTCGGTTTTCTGGTGAGCCAGGGCTATGTGACGGGCAACCCGTTCGCGGCCCTGGCGATGCCGGTCCAACCCCTGCGGCCGCTGGGCTCCAACCGAACCTTGACGTTCACGCAGTGGGACCACCTCGACGCCATGCTCGAGCGCCAGGTCGACACGGAAGCCGCGCGGCGACTTCGGCGCGGCATGCGGTGGCTGTATGCCACCGGGCTGCGACTCGCCGAAATCACGCATGTGAAGTGCGAGGACCTCGAGCGGGTCGCGTACCGCGATGTCGATGGCTCGACCGCGACCGACTGGATGCTCACGGTGGTGGGCAAGGGCGCGAGGGTCCGCCAAGTGCCGGTGCCGCATGAGCTGGTTGACGAACTCGCTGATGAGCTGGGCCGATTCGGCCTGGAGCGCGCGGTCACCGCGCCGAGCAATCGAGGCATCCACGTGATGGCACGGTTTGAAGCGGGGCTCGAGCGACCCTCTGCCTGGTCGGCCTCGGGGCTTTACCAGGCCATGAAGAATTTTCTTGCGCAGGTGGCCGACGGCGTAGGCGGGGAGGATGGCGAGCGCCTTCGAAAGGCCAGCTCCCATTGGCTTCGCCATTCCCACGCCTCGCACGCATTGCACGGCAGGGGAGGGCAGCGACCGGTGCCGATCCAGATCGTGCAGAACAACCTGGGGCATGCGTCGATCGGGACGACGTCGATGTACCTCACGACGGAACGCGATGAGAGGTTGCGGGCGATGCGGGGGTTTTGGAAGCGTCCCCATAGCTGAACCCCCAGAACAACCATCGGACTTGGGCACCATAACGCGCAACTTATCGAACCCTTCTCCGACCCGTTCGAGCGAATCTCTTTGAATGGCGGTACTTCGGGGGCGCGAGTCTGCACGATGTGCGAGCGCTTCCTGGCCTGCTGGCTGCTGGCTGCTGGCAGCTGCCGCCTCACCGAAAGGCTGCAGAACAGCGTGCGGACGGTCGTTGCCTGCTTCGCCAGCGCGGCGGACAAAGCGACGCCAAATTGCTATGCATCCGCGCTCCACATGGCAGCGGCTGCGCTGCTCTTTGGTTCACCGGAGTTTGCCCGCAATAGAAGCGCGGCCTTGTCATCGCGATGGCTTCCTGGCTCGCAGGACGGGACTGAGACAGTAAGGGCCATCAAACGGCAACAACAATGACGCCTTGCCTAAAGTCCGATGCCATTGAAACTCTTGCCTTTGCCTTTGCCTTTGCCTTTGCCTTTGCCTTTGCCTTTGCCTTTGCCTTCGCCTTCGCCTCGCCTCGCCATCGGTGCTTTGGCCGATGACGAAGGACGAGGTGCCCGATCAGCAGGGCATTTTGTTCGACACGGCCTGCGCTAGCTCATGACCTTGCTGTCCGGGCGTCGTGATCATTTACACGCCCGATGGCGTTGTCTCTGCGTCAAGCCGATTCCGGTCTTCCTGCGTCGCGGCGACGTCATGACATTGAACGAGAGTCCGTTGGGCAAGCAGCGGCAGCGGAATTCTTTAAAGCCCGATCCAGGCCCAGACGCAGCGTCGCGTCGAGTGAAGGAAGGAAATGAGCGTGCGCGCTTACACGGGTTCCGCGGACATCATCTGCGCCGCCATTCCGTCGAAAAGGAGTTTGACCCGAACCAACTCCAGGCGAGCCGAGGGGACCATGATCTTGACCCAGCGTGGCGCCAACGGGAATTGGTCCAGCACGAGGGCAAGTTGCCCGGCGTTCAGCGCATCCGAAACGATGGGCAGCGCAAGCTGGACGATCCCCTGGGTGTTGGCTGGAGTGAACCCCTGTGGCTGGACCACGGGGCTCATGCGAACTAAGCCGCCTTCCGAGCAAGCTGGGATTCGAATTCGTTGGGTGGAAGATAACCGAGCGCCGAGTGAAGCCGCTTTGCGTTGTAGACCTCTTCAATGAACCGTGGAAGCCGGCTGGCGACATCACTGAAGGTCTCGTAGCCGCCGATGTAGACGTCCTCGACCTTGAGCGTCTTCATGAAGCTCTCGGCCTGCGCATTGTGGTACGGATTGCCGGGCGAGCTCATCGACCCGCGCAGCCCGGCTTCCTGCAGGGCCCTGCGATAGGTTTCACTTGCATATTGCGATCCCCTGTCCGTGTGAAAGATGCAGCCAGCCGGAGGTTGTCGGTCCTCCACTGCAGATCGCAATGCGGCCAGAGCCAGCGTCGTGTCGATGTTGCGCGAGATCGCGTAGCCCACCACCTTGCGGCTACAAGCATCCAGAATCGCGGCCAGGTAGCAAAACCCCGAAGCGATGCGGATGTAGGTGAAGTCGGCGACCCAGACCTCGTTCGGCCGCGTCGGGATGACGTTGCGATAAAGGTTCGGGAAGATCGGCGAATCGTGCTTGCTGTCGGTGGTTCGAACGAATCGCCTGCGAAGCTTGATGCCCAGGCCTTGGGCCCTCATCACGCGTGCGACCCGCTTGTGATTGACCACATGGCCGCGGCGGCGCAATTCGTGTGTCACGCGCCGGTAGCCGTAGCCTGGCACCTCGTCCTGGATGGACCCAATCAACTCGGCGAGCCGGGCGTCTCCCAAATCTTCGTCCACTGCCGTCGACCGGTAGTAGAACGTGCTGCGCGGAAGATCGATCACTTGGCACCCCCGTCGAATGGAGCAGGCTTCGGGCCGGTGACGATTGATAAGTTCTCGTTGTCGCTCACGAGGCGAAGGCGTGGAGTTTTTTTGACAAGGTCGAGCTCCATGGTGAGCTGGCCGACCTTGCGTTCGAGGGCCGCGATCTTGGCCTCGTATTCCGTGATGACCGATGCCTCAGCCTCTTCGGTGCTCAGCTCTCCCCGGTCGTACTGCGTCAGCCAGAGCTGAATCAGGTTGGTCGACAGGGTGTACTTCTTCGCCGCATCGCGCCGGCCGATGGCACCGCTGCGAATGTCCTGGCATAGCTGAATCTTGAACTCCGGCGCGTGGCGCCGGTATGGACCTCTTGATGACATGACCTTCTCCTGGTTGAAGGCCCGGTCAGCGTATCAGTTCTGATTTGCCCCGTGGTCCAGCCACAGGGGTTCACTCCAGGCGCCGGCCGAAATTTGACCCGTTGGGGGTGCGGCGGAAAACTTGGACTACCTGAAAGTAGTTCATGTATTCATATGAAGACCGCATCCGAGCGGTCACGCTCTACATCAAGCTGGGCAAGCGCACCGGGGCGACTATCCGCCAGTTGGGCTACCCGACGAAGAACTCTTTGAAGAGCTGGCATGAGGAGTACGAGCGGCGCCTGGACCTGTCGTCCGGCTACGTGCGCTCAAAGCCGAAGTATTCTCAAACTCAGAAGGAGCAGGCTGTCAAACACTACGCCGAGCACGGGCGCTGCATCGCCTCCACGGTCAAGGCGTTGGGCTATCCGTGCCGCGATTTGCTGCGTGCCTGGATTGATGAACTGGACCCCAACTCCCGGCAGCGCGTTGTCGGCAGGGCCGTCAGTGCACCTCGGCCGCCGCAACTGAAGAAGCTGGCGGTCCTCGAACTGTGCACTCGTGAGGGAAGTGCGCAGGTGGTTGCTCAGAAGCTTGGTGTGAGCAGGCCGACGTTGTACAACTGGAAGAACCAGCTTCTGGGACGTGAGGCACCCGCATCCATGAAACACACCAATCAGTCCCCACGGGCTCAAGAGCGCGACGAGCTCGAGCGCGAGGTTGATGCGTTGCGCCGCGAAGTCAGGCAACTGCGCCTTGAGCAGGACCTCTTGAACAAGGCCAATGAACTGTTAAAAAAAGGCCTGGGCGTCGATCTGCAGCTCCTGTCCAACCGGGAGAAGACACTGCTGATTGACGCCCTCAAGGAGCACTATGACTTGCCAGAGCTCCTTGGACAGTTGGGTCTTGCACGTAGCTCGTACTTCTACCATCGGGCCCGCGCAGCGGTGGGTGACAAGTACCTCCAAGTGCGTCAGTCCATCACCGAGATCTTCGAGTCGAACCACCGTTGCTACGGCTACCGCAGGCTACAGGCCTCGCTGACCAGGCAGCAGGTCAACATCTCGGAGAAGGTGGTGCAGCGGCTGATGAAGCAGGAGCGCCTGGTTGTTCCAATGCACAAGAAGCGCAGATACGCCTCGTACCTGGGGGAGATCAGTCCAGCACCAGAGAACATCATCAACCGCGACTTCCAGGCTGCGGCACCCAATGAGAAGTGGCTCACGGACATCACAGAGTTCCAGATCCCCGCCGGCAAGGTTTACCTGTCGCCGATCATCGATTGCTTCGACGGCATGGTGGTGAGCTGGACCATTGGCACGAGCCCCGACGCTGAGCTGGTCAATACCATGCTGGATGCAGCCATCGAGACGGTGACGGACACCGCTGACCGGCCTGTGGTCCACTCCGACCGCGGCGGCCACTATCGCTGGCCAGGCTGGCTATCAAGAATGAGCGATGCCAACCTCATCCGCTCGATGTCCCGCAAGGCCTGTTCTCCGGACAATGCGGCTTGCGAAGGCTTCTTCGGTCGCCTCAAAAACGAACTGTTCTATCCTCGGGACTGGAAGGGCACGACCATCGAGCAGTTCATTGAAGTGGTCGACTCGTACATCCGCTGGTACAACGAGAAGCGGATCAAGATCTCCCTTGGCTCTCTCAGCCCCATCGAATACCGGGTGAGCCTTGGACTTGCGGCATAAAACCAGTCCAAGTTTTTATCCGCACCCCCGCCGGGTCAGGATTGCATGGAACTCAACACTAAGTGCACCATCTTCCCAAAGGCCTACACGACATCGGGACCGAAGTTGTTCCCGCACCGCGCCTGCTCGCTGAAGTACGCCCATTCGCCCCCCCACCACCAAGGCTCCACTTCAATAGCACCGATTTTCGTACTCGAAAATGATAGCCTGTTGAGTTCCATGCAATCCTGACCCGGCATTTCCATCCAATATTGACCCACCCTCTTTGCGAGCCTGGTGGCTCACGGTGTGGATAAGTTCTTGGTCTTCTCCTTCTTTCTGGGTTGGTCTGCCTGAACGGGTTGAGCCGAGCTGTGCTTGAAGCGGAAGCTGTCGTTGCCGGTCTCCAGGATATGGCAGTGATGCGTGAGCCGGTCCAGCAGCGCCGTCGTCATCTTCGCATCGCCGAACACGCTGGCCCACTCGCTGAAGCTCAGGTTCGTCGTGATCACCACGCTCGTGCGCTCGTAGAGCTTCGAGAGCAGATGGAACAACAACGCCCCGCCCGAGGCGCTGAACGGCAGGTAGCCGAGCTCGTCGAGGATCACCATGTCCGCGTACATCAGCCGATGCGCGATGTGGCCCGGGTTGCCGCTGGCCTTCTCCTGCTCGAGCGCGTTGACCAGTTCGACCGTGGAGAAGAACCTCACACGCCGGTGGTGATGCTCGATGGCCTGCACACCCAGCGCCGTGGCGATGTGGGTCTTGCCCGTGCCCGGGCCACCGACGAGCACCACGTTCTGGGCGTCCTCCATGAACTCGCATCGATGCAACTGCCGCACCAAGGCTTCATTGACCTCGCTGTGCTGGAAGTCGAAGCCTGTGAGGTCGCGGTAGGCCGGGAAGCGTGCCAGCTTCAACTGGTAGGCCACCGAGCGCACCTCGCGTTCGGCCGTCTCGGCCTTGAGCAACTGCGAGAGCATCGGCTGCGCGGCCTCGAACGCCGGCGAGCCCTGCTCGGCGAGTTCGGCCACGGCGTGCGCCATGCCGTGCATCTTGAGTTCACGCAGCATGATGACGATGGCTGCACTGGCGGGGTCATGGCGCATGGCGCACCTCCTGGATGATGATCGGATCGGCTGCAGTCACGCGTCCTCTGAGGGAGTCATAGCGCAGCACATTGGCCTGGGGTTCGTTTGCAAGGCGCAACGCCTGAGGCGCCGTCACCGGCGCTGGCGCCACCGGCTTGCCGTCGAGCAGCCGATGCAGGACGTTCAGCACATGCGTCTTGCTCGCGACGCCCGCTTCCAGTGACAGCTCGACCGCGGTCAGCACGGCCTGCTCGTCGTGGTGCAAGACGAGCGCGAGGATCTCCACCATCTCCCGGTCGCCACCGGGCTGCTTGAGCAGGACGGTCTGCAACCGTCTGAAGCCCTGCGGCAGCTCACTGAAGGGCGCGCCGTTCCTCAACGCCCCCGGCTTGCGTTGCAGCACCGCCAGGTAGTGACGCCAGTCGTAGACGGTCTGGCCGGCCGTATCGTGGCGACGGTCGATGATCCGCGTGTGCTCGCACAGGAGCTGCCCCTCGGCCGCCACGACCAGGCGGTCTGCGTAGACCCGCAGGCTCACCGGGCGGTTCGCATAGGACGCGGGCACGCTGTAGCGGTTGCGCTCGAAGTGCACCAGGCAGGTGGGTGAGACGCGCTTGGTGTGCTCGACGAAGCCGTCGAAGGGACGAGGCACGGGCATCAGCAGCGGCCGCTCCTGGGCCCACACGTCGGCCAGAGTGCCGGGCAGCTTGCCGTGAGTGATCTCGCCCCACAGCGCCTTGCAGCGTTGCTCGAGCCAGTCGTTGAGCATCGGCAGCGTCGCGAACGCCGGGACGGGCTGCCACAGCCGGTGACGCGCATCGCGCACATTCTTCTCCACCTGACCCTTCTCCCAGCCCGAAGCCGGGTTGCAGAACTCGGCCTCGAACAGGTAGTGGCTGACCATGGCGCTGAAGCGCGCGTTGACGTCGCGCTCCTTGCCGCGGCGCACGCGATCCACGGCCGTCTTCATGTTGTCGTAGATGCCTCGTCGCGGCACGCCGCCCAACACTTCGAAGGCGCGGTTGTGCGCGTCGAACAGCATCTCGTGGGTCTGCAGTGGGTATGCCCGCACCAGGAAGGCCCGGCTGTGGCTGAGCTTGAAGTGCGCGACCTGCAGCTTGGTGCGCTCCCCGCCGATGACGGCCCAGTCCTCGCTCCAGTCGAACTGGAACGCCTCGCCCGGGCCGAAGGCCAGCGGCACGAATGTGCCTCGACCGGTGGTCTGCTCCACCTCGTGGCGATGCGCGTGCCATGCCCGCGCGAAGGCGGCCACGCGGTTGTAGGAGCCCTGGTAGCCGAGCGCGGCCAAGTCTGCATGCATCTGTTTGAGGGTGCGCCGCTGCTTGCGCGATCTCGATGCCTCGCTCTTGAGCCAGGCGCCAAGCTTCTCTGCATACGCATCGAGCTTGCTCGGGCTGACCCGCTTCGCGTAGCTGGGCGCCGCCTCACCCTCGCGAAGGTACTTGCGGATGGTGTTGCGAGACAGGCCCGTGCGTCGGGCTATCTCCCGGATGGACAGTTGCTCACGCAATGCCCAACGTCTGATGACACTCAGTGTCGCCACGTCAATCACTCCTGTGCTCCTGCCGCTAAAAGCAGCAGGTTAGGGTTCTTACGTGGGTCAGATTTAGATGGAAATCTGGAGTGAACCCCTGTGGCTGGACCACGGGGCAAATCAGAACTGATACGCTGACCGGGCCTTCAACCAGGAGAAGGTCATGTCATCAAGAGGTCCATACCGGCGCCACGCGCCGGAGTTCAAGATTCAGCTATGCCAGGACATTCGCAGCGGTGCCATCGGCCGGCGCGATGCGGCGAAGAAGTACACCCTGTCGACCAACCTGATTCAGCTCTGGCTGACGCAGTACGACCGGGGAGAGCTGAGCACCGAAGAGGCTGAGGCATCGGTCATCACGGAATACGAGGCCAAGATCGCGGCCCTCGAACGCAAGGTCGGCCAGCTCACCATGGAGCTCGACCTTGTCAAAAAAACTCCACGCCTTCGCCTCGTGAGCGACAACGAGAACTTATCAATCGTCACCGGCCCGAAGCCTGCTCCATTCGACGGGGGTGCCAAGTGATCGATCTTCCGCGCAGCACGTTCTACTACCGGTCGACGGCAGTGGACGAAGATTTGGGAGACGCCCGGCTCGCCGAGTTGATTGGGTCCATCCAGGACGAGGTGCCAGGCTACGGCTACCGGCGCGTGACACACGAATTGCGCCGCCGCGGCCATGTGGTCAATCACAAGCGGGTCGCACGCGTGATGAGGGCCCAAGGCCTGGGCATCAAGCTTCGCAGGCGATTCGTTCGAACCACCGACAGCAAGCACGATTCGCCGATCTTCCCGAACCTTTATCGCAACGTCATCCCGACGCGGCCGAACGAGGTCTGGGTCGCCGACTTCACCTACATCCGCATCGCTTCGGGGTTTTGCTACCTGGCCGCGATTCTGGATGCTTGTAGCCGCAAGGTGGTGGGCTACGCGATCTCGCGCAACATCGACACGACGCTGGCTCTGGCCGCATTGCGATCTGCAGTGGAGGACCGACAACCTCCGGCTGGCTGCATCTTTCACACGGACAGGGGATCGCAATATGCAAGTGAAACCTATCGCAGGGCCCTGCAGGAAGCCGGGCTGCGCGGGTCGATGAGCTCGCCCGGCAATCCGTACCACAATGCGCAGGCCGAGAGCTTCATGAAGACGCTCAAGGTCGAGGACGTCTACATCGGCGGCTACGAGACCTTCAGTGATGTCGCCAGCCGGCTTCCACGGTTCATTGAAGAGGTCTACAACGCAAAGCGGCTTCACTCGGCGCTCGGTTATCTTCCACCCAACGAATTCGAATCCCAGCTTGCTCGGAAGGCGGCTTAGTTCGCATGAGCCCCGTGGTCCAGCCACAGGGGTTCACTCCAATCACCGGGCTTAGTGGGTCACTTCTAGATGGAAATCAACACTTGTTCTTCTCATCCTGCAGGTTGTGCGCCTTGATGTAGACCCAGAGCTGCTTGACAACCTCGGTGCGTGCCAATGGCGCCGAGCCGATGACGGCGGCGAGCTCGGCGCTGGGGGTGAGCGTCTTCATGAAGGCCGCGTTGGGCGACCGCTTGGCGGCTGCCTTCTTCGCCGGCGGGGCGGGAGGCGTTTTGGATGTGGCCATTGTCTGTTCTTGGTGGATCTGAAAGGGGTCGATGCTATCGGATGACGTACTGACCCCAGGCGGCCCTCCGGAACGCGTCACGCATGCGCGCGAGCTCCCCTATGGAAACGGCAGCGCTTCGCGCACCTCAGCACCATGGCGATCGCTGCTTTCGTCAACGCGAGCGAGCGGTCGGGCGACCTGTGGTGAAGTCTTCCGGCCGAAGCAGGCCCACGGGCCGATCAGCTTGCGGGACCGCCGTCTTAGGGGTGGCGGACGGCTGCGCAGGTGCACGCGATCGAGGTGAACCTGCGCGAAGTTGAGAGGCACTCGGCCCAATGCCGCGACGGTGGAGCGCCGCACGGCTTTGAAGCATTCATACGCGCGGTCCGTATGGACGGCTTCTGGAAACGGCGCGTCGTCGAAGGCAGAGGCGGCGTTGCTACAGTCGCTACCCCAACCCGAACACTAGATGCGATCCTTGTCTTTCCCAATCTTGCGCCCTGCCCTCCCGGGCATGGCCAGGCGCGCGAGATATTGCACGAGACTACGCGATGTCGCGAGCGGCACAAAGCCGTCGCTAAGCGAAGCAGCGCAGCCAGAAGCGCCATGTCGACGCCCAGCTCGGTCAGAATGATCCAAGGCCACGCTGCCGTTCGGCCGAGCCTGAGGCCAGTGCTGCACGTCGCTTGTCGAGCGACGTGTGCCGCAAGCGGGTGCGGTTATTTCAGGCGAACGAAGGGTTCAGCAAGTCGATGCCCGCGCCTTTGCACTTGATCCAGGGAGCCGGCGGGTGCTCGCGCCCGTTCCAAGCTGCCAGCGCGGCGCGGGCATCCGACCCGTGCTCGTAACAGTACCGGCGCACGTAGCCGACAGGATCCAGCCCGACGATGATCGCCGTCGTGAAATTAAACCGGCGCACCGCGCACAAGACGCCGTCGACGACGCGCAAGTCCGTATACCCCGATGCCAGCAGCATGGCGTGCAAAGGGTCGACGGGATCAAGGCCCGAAGGAGCGGAAGCGGCGGCACGGGCGGTCGAGAGCATCACTGAGATTCTGACAAGAAAAAGCACCGGGACAGCGGATAGGGCTTGCCCCAGCATGTTGCCCGTGTACGCCGCGACCGCTGCTAGCGGCGACTCGCCGGGGTCCCACGGAGCGACGCGGGCGCGGACAGCGGTCATCACGGCATCTCCCGGGCCAGGATGTACTCTAACGCCTCGCCCGCATGCAGGGCAGCCGTAAAGATCGCGGTGCGGTCGTTGCGCGGCATCTGTATCCAGCTGCCGAGGCAGGCCACGTGGTCAATGGTGGCGTCCACTAGGTCGATATGCCTGAGCACGATCGCTGTCGAATTCATCCACAAGTTACTTGACGCATACACCGGGGTCGCCGAAGCGCTGACCGGATGCGCAAATCAGCCAGTCGGGTATCCCTATCTAGGGGTCTCCTCGTTTTCAGTGCAATAAGTGACGGTACGAAAAGCTAGCACTGGCGCGGAGGTGGTGTTGGTAGATCGTTGATTTCATTGACTTTCCTGTTCACTTTCAAATCTGCGATTCGTGGCGTCAAACCGTGGTCGGTTTCATCCATTGGTGCCAGTTATCGATGCATTTGGCCGCGAAGGCAGGATTTGGTCAGCATAGCGGTCAACCGGGAAGCGAAACACACCCCGCAAGTTGATGCTCTCCAGCCTGGTGGGCGCAATCTTCCCGATCAGTTCCGGTGGAATGACCTGGCGGCGGTTCGACCAGCGATCCAGGACCGCCTGCATCTGTGAGGTATTCCACGCCATCACGATGTTGGCCATCAGGCTCAACGCATCGGCCACAGCCTGCATTTCATCGACACGTTTGGCCTGCGCCGGGCTGATCCGGCCGGTATAAATGGCGCGCTTGAGGGCGTTAACAGCCTCGCCCCGATTGAGCACCCGGCGCAACTCGTTCCTGAAAGCGTCCTTGACAAAGTAGTCAGCCAAAAACGCCGTACGCAGCAACCGCCCCAATTGCACGCCAGCCTCATAGATTGGATCGCCCTGGGCGGCAGAACCGAACCGCGCAAGAGCTGCCACCGCACTGGCATGTCCGCTCATGACCGAGGCTGCCAGGTGCACCAGACTATCCCAATGCTTTTCGATCAAAGCGACGTCGACATTGGCTTCGCACACCGCAGCGATTTCTGCGGGCACTTTGGTGCCGCGTGGCACAAAGAGGTGGCGCTGTTTGAGTTCCTTCAACCGCGGGCAAAGATCAAAACCAAGCAAACGGGCATGTGACATGGCAAAGTCGGTGTAGCCATGGGTATCCACAGCAAGCTGGCTGGTCTCCAGCTTTTCTTGGCGGATGACACCTTCAATGGCCACGCCCGCCTGGCGCTCATTGAGCACAAAGGGCTGCGCATGGAAGATGCCCCACCGGTCTTTTACATGGGAGTAGATTCCAATGGAAGGTGTGTTGCGCCGAGGATCAAGCCGGGCTTGCCACACCCGTTTGGTGGTCTCCATGGTCATCATGTCAGAAGATGCCAAATCGGACCGCCCCCAGGTGGCGGCAATCGGGTGTCGCTGCATGAATTCCAGCACAGCCTGGCAGGCCTGGCTCAGACGCCGTTCGTCCCGCGCCCAGCGCATGGCCTGGCGAATGCTGGTGGCAGACAATTGCGGAATCATGCGCGCGCATTCGACCGCAGTCAGACTGGTGCCGTGGGCCATGATGCCGGCATAGACCATCAGCAGCTCGTCGGTAGAGCGCGGCTCACGTCCGAGCATGATCCAGCTAAAGCGCACCTGGGCGTCAACGGCCAGAATCACTTCCGGCAATTGAACCTCACCGATGCGGTGATCCAAAGCCGCGCGCAGCTTGGTCACTTCTGGGTCTTCGTCCTCTGCGGGCAATGGCGACAAATGGAGTTCATCATCCACGCGCAGTACGCCACTGCGGGCTGCAGCGGCCACCGCATCGACACCGGCAGTTACTCTGGCCAGCAAAGGCTTCAAGAAAGTGGCAGCCTTGCTGGGTAACGATAGACGGGCATAGTGTTTCTTGGACTCTGCCTGCCAACGCTCGTCCGTGAAGAACAAGCGCGCACGACCCCGAAAGCTCAGGCTGTGCTCAATCCAGACCGAGCCATTGCGCACCGCGCGGCGCAGGGCAAACAGGGTGGCCACCTCCAACGCCTGAAACGCCCGTTCCCGGTCTGGGCTGGAGATCGAAACCTGCCAGATCATTCCCAGACTTGGTGCCACCACTTCAACTGGCAGCTTTCTGGATCCTTTGAGATATAAAGCTTGCAGCTTGGCAAGGTACTCGATGGCAGGATGCTCGCCGGTGGCCTGCCAGGGCAGCTTTGCAATGGCGACGAGCAACGACCGCACGGGGCGAATTCCATCAATCAATCCCTCGCGGACCAGGGAGGCCCTGCTCGGTGGTTTGCGTTTCTGGGTTTCGGTGATCAAGGCTTCAAGACGGGCACGCAACTCAGCATCTGGCACCGCACCTTGCGCGCTCAAGGCAACAAGTTCGCCGAGCAGCGTTTTGTACATTGCGGCCCAATTGACGGTAGCGGGGACATCGGCGGCAGCCTGACGCCACAGATCGGCGATCCGGCGCTGCACCATAAGGATCAACTGGTCTGTGGTGGTGAACAGGCAATACCGAAGAAAGCATGCGACCTCCACGGTGCGCGCTGGCTCTTTGATCTTGGCTCCGGCTGAGGGCGGCCTGGAGACAAGTCGGCGCGCGTAGCGGCGCAAGATGAGATCGGGGATGTCTGCCAGGTGCTTATGAACGTCCAGCGTGTAAAGCAGGTCGATGCGCTCCAGTACCTCGCTGATTTGGCGGGTTGAGTGTTTCGCCGGTGCAGCCCATAGCCAACTCTGCTGGGTTTGTCCATCTGGGCGCAGCTCTGAAACTGAGGCTCGCCAGCGATCAAGTGTTGCTGGATCAACGCTGGCGGCGATGGCGGTGCCTGTTTCAACTTCAAGCTGGGCAAGTGCCGCCGCAATCAGTGTCCGAATTGCCCGCTCGTGCACGATCACCAGCTTGTTCTTGTACAGCCATTGACGCGCCCGCACGAGTAGCTGATCGCGGTCGGCGCAGCGCGCCACTTCGTCGCGCAGTTCACGTACCAGTGAGCGGCGCTGGTGCTCGCTCATCCACTGGAATCCAAGGACCGTGCAGGCTACTTGTTGGTGATCGAATAGCGTGCGCCCGCGTTCATACATGGCTCTCAGCGAGGCGACTTCTGGTGCTGCAATGCCAAGCTCGTTGCCAAGGTGGCGCCACAAGGCTACTGGAATTACCCGAAAGGCACCGAGCAAACGCCCACTCATGCGCAGGAAACCAATATGGAGCGCCAGACCAAGCTTGTGGGAATCACCTCGGCGTGCATTGATTGCGTCGCGCTCGGCACCATCGAAGGTGAAAAATGCCTTCATCTCGAAGTCGCTGATATCGCGGGGGAGCCCACGCATCCCCAAAAACGTTGTGTGCCAACCCTGCATCGTGAACCTCAAAAGTGGGAGGCCACCATACCCGTTTACAAAGCGAACAGGAAAGTCAATGAAATCAACGGTCTACCCAGACCACCCCCGCGCCAGTGCTAGCTTTGCGTACCGTCACTTATTGCACTGAAAACGAGGAGACCCCTAGCAGCTCGTCGGCAAAGCTGGGGCGAGGTGCACTGGGGAACACAATCAACGGCTCGTCGCGCAGTTCAGCCATTGCAACACTAGTGTTGCCAGTGAGTGGGTGATCGGCATGCACGGCAAGGACGATGGGCTCCCGCCACACAATTTCAGACGCAATATCAGGCTCTGACCTGTAGTAGCGAGCAAAGCCAACGTCTAACCAACCCTCGCGCAGCGCACGAATTTGGCGGTCCTTCGTCAAGCTTGACAACCGAACAGCGACCCGAGGCTTAAGTTGCCGGTACTCGCCCAATAGGCGCGGTATCACGCCAAAGATCACCGATCCATAGTAGGCCACTTCTATGTGGCCGAAATCCCCCCGTGCCGCGCGCTGGGATTTCTCAACCGCGTCGTTCGCTACGTGGAGCGCCCGCCTTGCCTCCTCCAGGAACACCGCACCTGCCGCAGTCACGTCTACGCCGGTCGGAGAGCGATCAAAGAGTTCCACCCCAATTTCCGCTTCGAGCTGCTTGATCATGCGCGATAGGGGCGGTTGAGACACGTGAAGCCGCTGTGATGCACGGCGAAAGCTGCGCTCTTCCGCGACGGTAACGAAGTACCGGAGGTGACGGAGTTCCATAGAGACCTACACCGATACCTTTTTGGTAATCACGATTCCAAAGATGATATTGGATCAACAGGCGCGCAGTCCGTACATTCCACGGTCGCGAGATCGAGCAGGGATGTGGATCGGTGGAGCCGGAGGAGGTATGCATCGCACGCTGCAGCTGGCGTGGATTGCATGCACCCGCCGCATTGATCGCGTGCCGGACTGGAAAAGTGGTGCCCGAGAGGTCGCTGTGATGGCGGATTAACCCCGTCAGCGTCGCGGGGAACGACACAGAGTATGTCGGTGCGCGCCCGATTTCACGCGGGCCGCTGGCAGATCCGCCGCACATCTGCTGTCGCCAAGGCGGCACTCAAGGTCTACACGCAACGAACAAATGGGCCTAAGTACGTTTTTCCCACTGAGCCGACGTAGCCGCGCACCAATCCTAGGGTCAACCCTAGGCTAGAAAGACAGACATTAGGTCGATAATCCGCCGCATTCCTTCAACCAGAGCAACGCAAAGGAGAGCTCCATGGCAAACCGCGTCGAAACCGTGGTCTACGACATCGTGAAAGCGGTGCGTGAGGTCCTGTCCCGTCACGACGTCACTTTCGAGGAATACCGCGCAGGCGTGGGCTTCTTGATGCAGTACGCGAAGGCGCCAGAGTACGAGATCCCTCTGGTTTGTGATCTGTGGTTCAACGCCACCATCACTGACAATGAAATGAAGCACCGCAAGGGCTCCACTACGAACGTCGAGGGACCGTACTTCCTGGAGAACGTACCGGTCATCAACGACGAAATTAAGACTCTCGACGATGGCAGCGAGCCTTTGGTACTCGAAGGGCGGGTGACGGACCTGGCGGGCAAGCCTATTAAGGGCGCGGAAATGTTCGTGTGGCACTCGGACAATCACGGACATTACAGCGGTTTCGATCCTGAACTTCCCCAAGACTCCTACCGGGGTAAGAAGATCATTGGTGCAGACGGTGAGTACCGGATTCGCACCCGTGTTCCTGCGCCGTATCCGATTCCGCATCACGGGCCGAGCGGCAAGCTGCTCGAGATGATGGGGCGGCATCCTTGGAGGCCGGCTCACGTGCACTTCAAGATTCGTGCTCCCGGTTTTCTGGAGCACACCACGCAATCGTACTTCACGGGCGGAAAGTGGGTCGATAGCGACTGCGTAGAAGGTGTTCGTCCGGCGCTGATTCACAACCTTGAAGATGCCAACGGCGCCAAGGTTCTGCGCAAGGACTTCAAGCTCGATCCGGCGTAGTCGGTCGGCATCACCAGTGGTCCAAAGTGGTGATGGGCGCGAAACGGTAATTGGGGTCGCGGGTGCATTTCGCACCATCGTCCCGTCGCACCTTCGCGACGGAATGGAGCTCCCTTTGCTGGGCCGCCATTGAGTCGTTTTCTCGGCGGGCGCGCGGAAATGAGCAATCGACTGGCCTGCGGATCACGATAGGACATGCAGCTGCCTTCGGTGGTCTCGCTTCCGCAGCGTCAGGTCTTGACTGGCGGCATGAAAGAGAGCTGTGAGTACCCGCACGAGTATCTGTCTGCGAAGCGCTTCGCTAGGGCGAAAAGGTCTCTGCGGGCGTTTAGTGTGAGGCTTGATGAAATATGACTGGTCCTACTTCTATCCGCAGACGTAAATTGCTGCTGGGCACTGGCGCCGGTTTGGTGAGCGTCGGCACTTTTGCGCAGCAGAATGCTTACCCAACGAAGCCAGTCCGTATCGTTGTGCCCTTTGCTGCAGGTACGGCGAGCGACTCACTCACTCGTTTAATCGCAGAGGGACTTGCCGAGCGTCTGAAGCAGCCTGTTCTCGTGGAGAACAGGCCGGGAGCAGGCGGAACGGTGGGCACTGAGCTGGCCTCTCGTAGCCCACACGATGGCTACACATTGCTGATGGCGGCTACGCCGAACGTGGCAATCAATCCAACGCTGTATGCGAGTTCTTCACTCGAGCCGGACAAGGCGTTTCGCGCGGTCGGCATGGTGGCGTCCGCTGCGAACGTCATCGTGGCTGGAAATCACATGCCCTTCAGCGATTTTCCCGGCATGCTTTCCTACGCGAGAGCAAATCCCCGGAAACTTACCTTCGCAACGTATGCGGTCGGGAGTACTGGGCATCTGGCTGGCGCCATGCTGAACGCGCGCGCAGGCGTTGATCTTCTTCATGTTGCAGCGGGCGACCCGCTCTCCCTAGCTGTCGGCGAACACGTCCAGCTGGCGTTCGTGACGCCCACCGCAACGTTGCCGTTGGTTCGCAGCGGCAAGCTCAAGGCTCTCGCTGTTACTTCCGCTAAGAGGCTCGGCATTGCACCGGACATTCCGACAGTTAGCGAGTCCGGTCTAAGGCACTTCAGTGCCGTAGCCTGGTATGGCTACGTGGTTCCACGGCGCACGCCGGACGAGATTGTTCGCGTACTGGAGGCTCACCTGCAAAGCACGATCCGCTCAGCAAAATTCGAGACCTTCGCGCGCACCAGTGGTAACGAGATCACTTGGCTCGGTTCAGACGAGTTCTCCTCTTATATGGAGAGCGAGCGCATCAAGTGGGGCGAGGCTGTCCGCAGGTCAGGTGCGAGGGCGGAATAGCCCGGCTCCTGCTCGCCTTGGGTCCGTAAAGAGAGCGTCGCGATGAAGGCAAGAACCTATGAAACCATCACCCTCAACTGAAGACGGCCTCGCATGGGCCCCGGATCCTAATGCAACGATGGGCTCTCTGACGGGAACTCTCAGCTCTCTGCTGCGAATCCCCTTCGAGGCTCAGGCATCACGGGTCTATAAGGCGCTCGCGACGTCGGGATACCCAGAAATACGGGAAGCTCATGGCGCTGTATTTAGGCACTTGCCGTTGGTGGGCGCCTCTGTGTCGGATTTGGCCAGACGCGCTGGGATGGCAAAACAGAGTATGGGTTATTTGGTCGACTCATTGGTGTCCCTCGGATACTTGGAGATTCGCAAGGATCCGTCCGACCGGAGAGTGAACATCGTACAGATGTCTCCCAAAGGTATCGAAATGATGCGCATCGCAACAGACATTGGTAAACGCATCGAGAACGAATGGGCTGAGCGGATGGGCGTGGTGGAGATGGGCTCGCTTCGAGCGCTGCTCAAGCTTTTGGCAAGTTCCATCCCAGATCTTGCCAATGCCGATGCCGATCCCGAAACGCGGCCGCCGGCCGATGTCTCATCGAATTAACACTGGAGAAAATATGTACGTCGCAATCTTCTTTCAGGATCTCCCAGGTACCGCCTCTAAGAGGCAAGCTGTCGTATCCGAGCACCGCAAGTATATGGAAGTGAATGCTGCAAAGGTGCTTGCTGCAGGGGCCACATTCACCGATGACGGGAAATCTGTTAAAGGAGGCAGTTACGTGGTGAAAGTGGCTGATATGGCTGAAGCCCGGAAGTTCGTAGATGACGACCCGTTCACCAAAGCAGGTTTGCGAGCTGTGGTGTTCATTCAGCCTTGGATTCGAGCGGTGTTCGACGGGAAGTTCAATATTCCCACCGATGACAGTCCGCTCTACGCCGACTCAGTTGCTTGAGCCCCTGCGATGCCTGACTTCACATATCAGGGCCTAGCCAGCCGGGTAGTCTTCGGCCGTGGGACGATATCCGCATTGAAGCGGGAGGTCGAGGCCCTTGGCTGCCGGCGAGTTCTGGTTGTCTCCACCTCACAGCAGACTGCGGATGCCGACCGCGTGAAGGCTCGCCTTGGTGATTTGCACGCGGCGACCTTTTCGGGCGCTGCCATGCACACACCCACTGATGTTACGGCCCGTGTTCTGGAGCTTGTGCAAGAGCAAGCTATAGACGGGGTGGTGGCCATTGGTGGTGGGTCGTCCATCGGTCTATCTAAGGCAATTGCACTGCACACCGATCTACCTCAGCTCGTGGTGCCGACGACTTACGCCGGCTCGGAGATGACACCAATACTGGGGCAAACCGAAAACGGAGTAAAGACGACGCAGCGGACACTTAGAGTGCTGCCGGAAACCGTTGTCTACGACGTTGAGCTGACGCTCACTCTTCCGCCCTTAATGTCTGTTGCGAGCGGCTTAAATGCTTTAGCCCACGCCGCTGAGGCGCTTTATGCGCAGGATTGCAATCCGATTGTATCGTTGATGGCGTCAGAGGGAATTACTGCCCTATACGACAGTCTTCCGCGCATCAAGTCAGATCCAGCCGATCTGGACGCTCGTGCGAGCGCGCTGTATGGATCATGGCTGTGCGGGATTTGTCTGGCGTCCACCTCCATGGGACTGCACCACAAGCTTTGTCATACGTTAGGGGGAACTTTAAATCTTCCTCATGCCGAGACACACGCGGTGGTACTCCCGCATGCTCTCGCTTACAACACGCCTGCCGTGACAGACGCACTCAAGATTATGGAGCGTGCACTTGGAGGCGGCGACGTGCCGGCCAAGCTGTACGACATGACCAAGAGCAGCGGCGCCACAGTCGCTTTGAAGGACCTCGGCATGGCTGAATCGGACATTCCTGTTGTTGTTCAGGCCGTAATGAGCAAGCCATATGCGAACCCAGTGCCGCTCAGTGCTGGCGCCATCGAAAAGCTGCTCAGGAACGCATGGGGCGGTGTGCGTCCGGATCAATCAAATTCTCCGCATGCATAACATGTCCAGCCAACAAACCTTAGGTGCACAAACCGGTGGAGCGCCGACCGACACCATCGAGTCGATTGAAACTCAAATCGTCGATCTGCCACTGAAGAAAGTTCACAACCACTCCAGTGGAACGCACGGGACACAGTCGCTCGTAATGGTTACTCTGAGAACCAGTAGTGGTGCCGTCGGCTATGGCGAGGGCGGAACCCCCGCCGGCACTGCTTTCTGGGGTGGTGAATGCAGCGAGACCATCAAGGAGATCATAGATAGATACCTAGCGCCGGCCGTGCGGGGCGTCAATGTCTTTTCTCACGAGTTAATTCTCAAAGCGATGGACCGTGCGTCAGCCAGAAACAACTTTGCCAAAGCGGCGGTCGATGTCGCCGTGCATGACGCTGTGAGCAAGTTGTACGGTGTACCGGTCAGCGCGCTTTACGGTGGACGGGCACGATCTTCGATTCCTGTACTGTGGGCTTTAGCGTCCGGTGATCTCTCATACGACGTTGCAGACGCGGAGCGGCAACTCGAGGCGAAAAAGCATCGAACCTTCAAGCTTAAGATCGGAATGGGGGATCCTTTGGAGGAGACGGCCCGCGCGATTCAAACGGCCGAAGCTGTATGGAAGATCGACGCCGCCGCCGTGTTCACGGTAGACCTCAATCAAGCTTGGGACGAACCGACTTGCATGCGCCTGCTGCCCAGATTGCAGAGGGCGGGTTTTGGGTTGATCGAGCAACCACTTCCGCGGTGGAACCATGAAGGTATGGCGCGGGTCGCAGCGCGCCTGGATATTCCCATTGCTGCCGATGAAGGTCTTTGGGACAGCCATGATGCATACGCCTCCTTCAAGGCCTGTTCGACTGACGTGTATGGCGTAAAAATCGCCAAGGGTGGTGGCATCCGTCGAGCGTACAAGGCCGCGGGTGTGGCTGAGGCTGCCGGGATTCCGATTTACGGTGGCATGGCGCTAGAGAGTTCCATCGGGACAGCCGCGGGCCTTCAGCTATTCAGCGCGCTGCCGGAGCTCGCGTGGGGATGCGAGCTGATTGGTCCGCTGCTGTTAGCCGATGACCTTACGACTGCACCTACGGTCTATCGGGACTACGAAGTGGTCGTTCCGGACGGAATCGGGCTCGGGGTCCAGCTTGACCATGAGAAAATCAACTTCTACGCACGAAAAAATGGATAGCTTTAACTTCAGAATTCCTTCTGCGCACGGCGATTTTGACGGGTACTTCACGTCGAGGGCAGACTCACCGCAGCCAGGAATCGTTTTGCTGCCCGAAATTTTCGGAGCAAACAATGCGATGCGCTTGGCGGCCGAGCAATTTGCTGACGCTGGCTTCGCCGTGCTCGTTCCGGACGTGTTCAACCAGATCTCCCCTCGCATTGAGCTCGGGTATTCCGATGCGGAGCGTACAAAGGCAATCGGTTTGTGGGAATCGATGGACGAAACCCTTGGTGTCGCTGACTGCTATGCGGCAGTGGACGCTTTGAGAGCGCACCCGAGCTGCAATGGTCGGGTGAGTGTCCTCGGTTTCTGCCTTGGCGGGAAGTTTGCGCTTAACATGGCTGCGAACGGCGGTATCGATGCCTGTATTTCCTTCTACCCAGTTCGCGTCCAAGACTATCAGGAGTCGCTCTTTTCATTGAAGTGTCCCACTCAGGTGCATGTAGGTGACCAAGATGCTCATATCCCGCCGGCGGTTCAGGAAATCCTAGAGAAGGCCTTGAACAAGCCTGGCCAGCAGGAAACACTTGTATATGCAGGTGCCGGTCACGGATTCTTCAATTCGATTCGCTCATTCGGGTATGCACCTGACGCAGCGACGAAATCGTTCGAGTCCACGGTCAGCTTTCTCAAGGCTAACGTAAGCTAAGAATGGTGGACGCGCGCTTAGGTCCGCGGCCAGAGGTAAACTAGCTCTTTGCGCTGAAGTACCACCATGTGGTTCCTTCGACATTGTTCTGACCCGCCTTGCGGGCTTCCCTGAGCCTAGGCAGCAGGCAGCAGGCAGCAGGCAGCAGACGACAGGTAAACGCAGAGGCGAAGTCAGAAGGCAGAGGCACAGGCAGAGGCAGAGGCAGAGGCAGAGGCAGAGGCAGAGGCAGAGGCAGAGGCAGAGGCAGAAGTCGGCGGGATAAGAAATTCGCGGCGGTTCGCTCACATTCTTATCTGCAAGTAGAAGGATAGATCGCAATTTGTGAGGGGGCCACACTGCGACATGATGACGCTCGTAGCTTGGCGACTTTCAGGAACTGTTTTGTACCTTATGCTTCCAACCACATAGAGAGTGCAAACTCGATATTTTTGGTGAGGCAAACGCCCGTATGACGAGGCACTTACCGACAAGCGCCCGCGCTCACCTCAACCCGCAGAATCTTCGAGTACTCCTCGCGATAGAAGAGCACGGCAGTCTATCCCGCGCGGCACGGCAGGTGAATCTAGTGCCCTCAGCGGTTAGCCGCCGCGTCACTGAGCTTGAGCAAAGCCTGGGGACACAGTTACTCAGGCGGTCAGCGCATTCGGCGGAGTTCACCGCAGCGGGTCGAACAGTGCTCTCACGCGCGCGCGCAATCCTCGGAGAGATGGATGCGCTCGCTGTTGACCTTGCGGCGTTATCTGCAGGAACTCGGTAAGTGTCCGAGCATCCCCGTGCTTGACGGGCTCGTCGCTTTCCGCCCTCAGACGTCCAGTACGTGCCTGAGGGCGCCGTAGGGCACGCTCCAGGAGTTGCCGTCGCCGGTGGAGACGGTGGCCGTCTTGGGATTGCAGCGCGTGATCACACCCACATGGACCTGCAGGTGGCGATCCGTGAAGGAGATCTTCTGGCCGCGGTGGAAGTCCGCCCGCGTGGGTCGCGGTGGGCTTGGCTCTGTCGCCGCGGCGGCCGTCTGCGGCCTGTCACCCGGCATGGGCGGCTCGATCGCCGCGTAGGGCAGCCTCCACTGCCCTCGCACCTCGGTGCCCTCCAGGGTCACCTGCGTGTCGCGCATCTCGATGACCCGTCCCAGCCGCATCTTGTCGTGGCGATCGTCGTAGAAGCGCACCACCTGCCCCAGGTGCAGGTCCCGGCGGATAGCCACGATGCGCCGCGGGTCCGTCAGCAGCCTCTCGACCACCGCCGCCAGCTGGTACAGCTGCAGGCTCGTGGCGCGGCCCAGAGACTCGATCAGCGCCACGTCCTGCATCGGCGGTGCCCGCTCGCTCATGCTGCCGGCTTCCAATGCATGGGCAGCAACTCGTGCAGCCGGTCCTGGCGATGGCCGTTGATCCTCTCCAGCACGTCACGCAGGTAGGCGTACGGCTCCACCCCGTTGAGCTTGGCCGTCTCGATCAGGCTGAAGGCCACGGCCGCAGCCTGCCCACCGCGCTCGGAGCCGGCGAACAGCCAGTTCTTCCTGGACAGCACCACCGGCTTCAGCGCTCGCTCGCTCCAGTTGTTGTCCGCCTCCAGGATGCCGTGCTCCACGAAGGTGTTCAGCGCCTGCCAGTTGCTCAGCGCGTAGCCGAAGGCCTGCCCCAGCGGCGACTTGGGCAGCAGCGTGGGCGCATGCCCGGCCAGCCAGCTGTGGAACTGCTGCATCAGCGGCCTGGTCTGCTGCTGGCGCACTTGCAGGGGTCTCCTCGTTTTCAGTGCAATAAGTGACGGTACGAAAAGCTAGCACTGGCGCGGAGGTGGTGTTGGTAGATCGTTGATTTCATTGACTTTCCTGTTCACTTTCAAATCTGCGATTCGTGGCGTCAAACCGTGGTCGGTTTCATCCATTGGTGCCAGTTATCGATGCATTTGGCCGCGAAGGCAGGATTTGGTCAGCATAGCGGTCAACCGGGAAGCGAAACACACCCCGCAAGTTGATGCTCTCCAGCCTGGTGGGCGCAATCTTCCCGATCAGTTCCGGTGGAATGACCTGGCGGCGGTTCGACCAGCGATCCAGGACCGCCTGCATCTGTGAGGTATTCCACGCCATCACGATGTTGGCCATCAGGCTCAACGCATCGGCCACAGCCTGCATTTCATCGACACGTTTGGCCTGCGCCGGGCTGATCCGGCCGGTATAAATGGCGCGCTTGAGGGCGTTAACAGCCTCGCCCCGATTGAGCACCCGGCGCAACTCGTTCCTGAAAGCGTCCTTGACAAAGTAGTCAGCCAAAAACGCCGTACGCAGCAACCGCCCCAATTGCACGCCAGCCTCATAGATTGGATCGCCCTGGGCGGCAGAACCGAACCGCGCAAGAGCTGCCACCGCACTGGCATGTCCGCTCATGACCGAGGCTGCCAGGTGCACCAGACTATCCCAATGCTTTTCGATCAAAGCGACGTCGACATTGGCTTCGCACACCGCAGCGATTTCTGCGGGCACTTTGGTGCCGCGTGGCACAAAGAGGTGGCGCTGTTTGAGTTCCTTCAACCGCGGGCAAAGATCAAAACCAAGCAAACGGGCATGTGACATGGCAAAGTCGGTGTAGCCATGGGTATCCACAGCAAGCTGGCTGGTCTCCAGCTTTTCTTGGCGGATGACACCTTCAATGGCCACGCCCGCCTGGCGCTCATTGAGCACAAAGGGCTGCGCATGGAAGATGCCCCACCGGTCTTTTACATGGGAGTAGATTCCAATGGAAGGTGTGTTGCGCCGAGGATCAAGCCGGGCTTGCCACACCCGTTTGGTGGTCTCCATGGTCATCATGTCAGAAGATGCCAAATCGGACCGCCCCCAGGTGGCGGCAATCGGGTGTCGCTGCATGAATTCCAGCACAGCCTGGCAGGCCTGGCTCAGACGCCGTTCGTCCCGCGCCCAGCGCATGGCCTGGCGAATGCTGGTGGCAGACAATTGCGGAATCATGCGCGCGCATTCGACCGCAGTCAGACTGGTGCCGTGGGCCATGATGCCGGCATAGACCATCAGCAGCTCGTCGGTAGAGCGCGGCTCACGTCCGAGCATGATCCAGCTAAAGCGCACCTGGGCGTCAACGGCCAGAATCACTTCCGGCAATTGAACCTCACCGATGCGGTGATCCAAAGCCGCGCGCAGCTTGGTCACTTCTGGGTCTTCGTCCTCTGCGGGCAATGGCGACAAATGGAGTTCATCATCCACGCGCAGTACGCCACTGCGGGCTGCAGCGGCCACCGCATCGACACCGGCAGTTACTCTGGCCAGCAAAGGCTTCAAGAAAGTGGCAGCCTTGCTGGGTAACGATAGACGGGCATAGTGTTTCTTGGACTCTGCCTGCCAACGCTCGTCCGTGAAGAACAAGCGCGCACGACCCCGAAAGCTCAGGCTGTGCTCAATCCAGACCGAGCCATTGCGCACCGCGCGGCGCAGGGCAAACAGGGTGGCCACCTCCAACGCCTGAAACGCCCGTTCCCGGTCTGGGCTGGAGATCGAAACCTGCCAGATCATTCCCAGACTTGGTGCCACCACTTCAACTGGCAGCTTTCTGGATCCTTTGAGATATAAACCTAGAAACGGCAGTTGAGCCATGACGTGAACGCAGAAAATCGTTTGCTGGCAGGAACTTATGGCTGTTCATGGCAGCTGCGGAGCAGTTCCAAATGGGTGAGTCCAGGCCGCGCCGATTAGCCCTCCTGCCTCAAGCACTTGGGCGATTTTTGGTGCCGCAACTGCCGTTTCTAGGATAAAGCTTGCAGCTTGGCAAGGTACTCGATGGCAGGATGCTCGCCGGTGGCCTGCCAGGGCAGCTTTGCAATGGCGACGAGCAACGACCGCACGGGGCGAATTCCATCAATCAATCCCTCGCGGACCAGGGAGGCCCTGCTCGGTGGTTTGCGTTTCTGGGTTTCGGTGATCAAGGCTTCAAGACGGGCACGCAACTCAGCATCTGGCACCGCACCTTGCGCGCTCAAGGCAACAAGTTCGCCGAGCAGCGTTTTGTACATTGCGGCCCAATTGACGGTAGCGGGGACATCGGCGGCAGCCTGACGCCACAGATCGGCGATCCGGCGCTGCACCATAAGGATCAACTGGTCTGTGGTGGTGAACAGGCAATACCGAAGAAAGCATGCGACCTCCACGGTGCGCGCTGGCTCTTTGATCTTGGCTCCGGCTGAGGGCGGCCTGGAGACAAGTCGGCGCGCGTAGCGGCGCAAGATGAGATCGGGGATGTCTGCCAGGTGCTTATGAACGTCCAGCGTGTAAAGCAGGTCGATGCGCTCCAGTACCTCGCTGATTTGGCGGGTTGAGTGTTTCGCCGGTGCAGCCCATAGCCAACTCTGCTGGGTTTGTCCATCTGGGCGCAGCTCTGAAACTGAGGCTCGCCAGCGATCAAGTGTTGCTGGATCAACGCTGGCGGCGATGGCGGTGCCTGTTTCAACTTCAAGCTGGGCAAGTGCCGCCGCAATCAGTGTCCGAATTGCCCGCTCGTGCACGATCACCAGCTTGTTCTTGTACAGCCATTGACGCGCCCGCACGAGTAGCTGATCGCGGTCGGCGCAGCGCGCCACTTCGTCGCGCAGTTCACGTACCAGTGAGCGGCGCTGGTGCTCGCTCATCCACTGGAATCCAAGGACCGTGCAGGCTACTTGTTGGTGATCGAATAGCGTGCGCCCGCGTTCATACATGGCTCTCAGCGAGGCGACTTCTGGTGCTGCAATGCCAAGCTCGTTGCCAAGGTGGCGCCACAAGGCTACTGGAATTACCCGAAAGGCACCGAGCAAACGCCCACTCATGCGCAGGAAACCAATATGGAGCGCCAGACCAAGCTTGTGGGAATCACCTCGGCGTGCATTGATTGCGTCGCGCTCGGCACCATCGAAGGTGAAAAATGCCTTCATCTCGAAGTCGCTGATATCGCGGGGGAGCCCACGCATCCCCAAAAACGTTGTGTGCCAACCCTGCATCGTGAACCTCAAAAGTGGGAGGCCACCATACCCGTTTACAAAGCGAACAGGAAAGTCAATGAAATCAACGGTCTACCCAGACCACCCCCGCGCCAGTGCTAGCTTTGCGTACCGTCACTTATTGCACTGAAAACGAGGAGACCCCTTATAAGCGAAATCGTGTCAAGGCCGTTGGTGACAGAATCCACCAACCTGGTGGATCTGCCTGTCACCATCAACGCCCGCGCCCCTTGTCCTCTGCCCTGCCCTGCTCCGGGCTTGGCTTCCCTGGCTGCTGCGTCTGCTCGACGCCCTGCCCGCCCTGCTGCACCGTGGCCCGCTGCAACGCCTCGACCTGCTCGGCGTGCCGCGTCTTGATCGGCGGCATCTGCTTGACGAACTGGACAACCTCGACCGCTAGGCGCTTGTCGTCCTGGTCGCCGGTTGCCAGCGCCCGCGCCACCGTGCCGAAATCGTGCTGCACGCTCTTGCGCTGCGCGATGATGTTGTCGTGCGCCGGGTTGACGTGCTTGCGCCCTGCCCTTGCCTCCAGCTCGGCCGCCTCACGCTGCGAGGCGGACACGCGGGCCGGTGCCTTGCGCCTGCCTTTGGCGTGTTCTCGGTCGATGTGGCGGACGGCCTGCTTCTCGGCCTTCTGCACCACGCCCCGCACCTTCCTGGGCGTTGCGTTGGCCTCGATGCCCTGCTCCCGCAACTTCTCGGCGAACGTCTCGCGCCAGTGCTGCAAGTCGGCCTTGCGCGGGTTGAGCCTCACGCCGTCCAGGTCAACAGCCTTGACGGCTAGGTGAACGTGCGGGTGCTTCTCGTCGTCGTGTGCGGCAAAAACGTACTGGTGATTGCCGAACAGCTCGGACGCGAAGGCGCGGGCTGCATTCTTCACCGAAGCCCGGTCGGTGCCGGGCGGCATGGACAGCACGATGTTGAACGCCTCGCGCTTCTTGCCATCCTCGTAGGGGATGCCACCGCCGCGCCAGTCGTCGCGGACAGCTCGCACGTCTTCCTTGCCCTGGTGAACCCTGCCCTGCTCGTCCTCCAGCTCGACGGCCCCGTTCCGCGATATGTAGTCCATGTGCGCCTTGATGCTGCGCATGTCCTTACCGCCGCCCGAAATCTTCACCATGACTTCGGGAGCCTTGCGCACGGTCGCTGCCAGCTTTTCACGCCCGGCCGGCCTCTTGGTCGGCGCGGCCTTGGCATAGCGCCCGCCCGCGATGTTCTTACCCTTGCGGCCCTGGACGCGGCCGTAATCCGCGCGTTCGCCCCAATCCTTGATAACGCCGTCAATCTCACGCTTCGCCATCGCCGGCCCCTTTCACCTGGATGCCCCAACGGCTAAGGCTGGCGTCCTGTACGGCCGCCACCTTATCGGTATGCCGGTAGATGTACGTCGCCAGCTTCTCTATCTGCTCGGTCTTGATGTTCGCCGGCTTGCCTTCGTTCAACCGCTTGGCGATCTGGTTCAGATTCCGACCGATAGCCCGAAGCTGGTAGGACGACTCCCATAGGGCTTTCGTCGTCTCCATCGTGAACTGCGGTTCGTGCGTGAGGCTCGCGCGCACGCAGTTGATAACCCAACGCTGCGGCGAACAGCCCTCGGCCTCGGAACGGGCCGTGATGCCCTGGAACTCGGTCGGAGTGAAACGGACTTCAAGGCGTTCTTTCGGCCCGTCGTCCGGCTCGCCCTCGGTTTGCTCTGCAATCCAGCGGCGAACGTCGGGAGGCATGTCGTCCTGGATGATGTAGCGCATCAGCGCCCGCATCACCACGGACGGATTCTTGTCTTGCTTGGCGCAATGCTCGTCCCATTGCGCCTTCAACGGAGCGGGTACGCGAAGACGATATACGTAGCTATCTCGTGTCGCCCCAATCTCGGCCTTGCGCGGCATAGGTGCCTCCTAATCGGGGTGGGGGGGTCAATGTGCAAACGTAGTGTAGCACACACTACCGGCGTTAGCCTATCCTGCATTAGCCCACACCCCCCCACACTCTTTTCGTCATGACGAAGTTTTGGCCCTCTTTTGTCGGGAAACGCGGTCTTGCACCCGACACTCACGGAAGAATTTCGTGATGGGAACGAAAAAGCCGCCTTACGGCGGCTTTTGCTTGGCATCGAAACGTGGCCTACAGCGGTGAACAAGTTCGCCCGGTCAGTCGGACACCCTCTTTCAATCCGTGCGCCTGGAACTGCCCTCGTGCAAGTTCCAGCGCGTCGGATGCTGGCTTGATCGAGAAATGGTAGTCGTCGGTTTCCGGCTGCATGTCCTCGATGGCAAACAAAAGCCCCGTGTCGTCAAAGAACCCGATGGACAAAGGAACGCGGGTATCTCGCATCCAGAACACGCGCGGTTCCGCCTTCGCCCAGGTGAACAACATGCCTCGGCCTACGTCGTCACGCTTGGCAAGTCCCCTCGCCTGCTGCTCGACTGTTTTCGCAACGGGCACGCCCGCCAGGGTCGTGCCGTTGGAAAAGTGAAGGTCGCAGGCTTCCCCCGGCTGCGCTGCGTGGGCTTGCTGTCTGCCGACAGCAAACGCCACGGCCAGCCCGCAGACGATCAGCGCGGCCAGGACAGCCCAGGCACGGCCGGGCCACGATGTAGCACGCCGCCCCCTTCCGCCCTTGCGGGCGGGGTGGGGAAAGGCGGCTGCGCCGCTGTGCCGGTTCATTTGTCGCTCTCCGTCAAGAGGTTGATCTTGCAGCGGCCGGCATCGACTTCATCATCGCCGCCGCCATCTTCGTAGCGGATGCGGATCAGGCCGGGCGTGGTCGGCCTACGATTCAGCAGGACAGCCGCCGCGCGCCCTTCGTACTCGACCAGCAACAGCGGCTTTTTCATGGCGTCCGGGTCGGATACGGCCTTGCCACGCGGCCAACTGGTCAACTCGCCCAGGTCGCCGGGTTCAGTGCCGCCCGCGCCCGTGTCGTCGCCATCGGTGCCGCCATCGGTGCCGGGGGTCGCCTTCGGCTTGGCCTTCGGCTCTGTGCCTTGCTTGTCGGTGCCGCCCTGATTGCCGCCCGAAATTTCGTCATGACGAAATTTTTCCGGGTCGCCGTCGCCGCCTTCGGTGCCAGCTCCAGCGCCGCCGCCCGTGTCGGTGCCGCCAGCGTCGGCAGGCGAGGGCAGGGGAGCGACTGGCTTCTTCTTGCCTTTCAGCACGTCGCCCAGGTCGGCCACGCTCCGGCGCGTGATGTCCTCGGCCGTGTCGCACCACTCCTGCACCTGCTCGGGGAACTTCTCGGCGAGTGCGCGCAGCTCGTAGAGAGTCTTCGGCGACGTGCAGCGGCCGGACGTATAGACGGCCTCGATGCAGGCGGGCGCTTCGACCAGTGCAAGCAGCTCGGTGATGGCGTTCGCCGGCTTGCCCAGGCGGCGGGCGACTTCTCCCTTCTTCACGCCTTCGTCCAGCTTGCGCTTGATGAACTTGGCGAGTTCCATCGGGCGCAGCGCGAAGCGTTTTTCGTTCGCGTTCACTTGGTCGAAGTCGTCAAAGTCTTCATCGACAACCACGGGGATGTCTTCGACCTTGGCCCACTCCGAGCCGAGATAGCGCAGCTCGCCGTCGTTGATGATCCACTTGCCGGGCTTCGTCGGGTGCGGCTTCACGGAAATGGGCAGCTTCACGCCCCGTTCCTTGATGTTCTGGCCGATTTCCTCGATTTCCTCCGGCTTCTTCTCGGTGCGCGGCTGGTTCGGATCGGGTTCGATGTCGGTCAGCTTGACGCGCATCGCCTTGCCGTCCGGCTGCGCGGCAGCGGGGCCGGCCGGGACGGGCTTTTCTTCCAGTGCGGACAGGTCAAGGGCCATTACTCAACTCCCATTTGCGTGGCGATCTTGGAGAACACGGGGCGGATGTGCGCCCAGGCTTCGCGGGCGCTGCTCTTGCCGAGCTTCCAGACGGGCAGGCCAGCGGCTTGCGCTTCTGGAATGGCGGTCGTCTTCTTGATGGCGGCAAAGCCGGCACCGAGGGGAATCAGCAGCTTGGCGAAGGCGGCCGACAGGTCGCGCAGGTTCTCGCGCTGGAAGGGGGTCGGCTCCACGATGTTGGGAAGGATGCCGATCAGCTCCAGCTTCTTGTTGATGGTCGCCTTGATCTTGCGAATCCCGATGTTGTCGTGATTCAGCAAGTCGCCGATGCCGTCGATGGCTTCCTGGTTGAGCTGGAGCGGAGACAGCACGAAGTCGCCGACGACGAGGCTCGCCAGTTGGCGAATGTCCGGGTTCGGGTTGGTGTCGATGACGCACACATCGAAGCGGTCGGCAATGTCGGCCAGGAACGTGTAAAGGTTCGTGGCGAACTTGTTGTGCTCGGCGGCCTGCTTCTCCATCTTGATAAGCTCGGCATCGCCGGGCACCAAGACAAAATCAGCGTGCTCGATGCTCGCGGCGTCGGTCTTCGAGGTCAGAAGGCGGCTGCTGGTGATGGCGGACACGGTGGCGAGGCCGCCCGTGCGGATGGCTTTCGACGTGTTGCGTTGGTGGTCGAAGTCGATCACGAGGACGCGCTTTTTCAGCACGTCGGCGAGGTAGTAGGCGAACTGGACGGCGACGGCCGACTTGCCGACTCCGCCTTTCTGGTTCGCAAGAACTAGCGTTTTCATGCCCGGTTACTCCTTCAAGAAATTGCGGACGGTTGTCACTGAGGTTTCAATGCCTTGTTCGCGCAGGAATGCGACGATCTGGCGGATCGTGTAGCCCTTGTCCCGTAGGGTTCGCATGTCCTGGTCGAACGGCTCCAAGACGGTGGCGGCCAGCTTGGGCTTCTCGCGTGCCATGAACGCATCGACGCGCTGCTTCTCGGCCTTCGCCATGAAGCGGTTGCGAACGACGTTCGCCTGCTGCCTGGACATTTCGTGCGCCGCTGCCGCATCGGACAGCGGCACACCTTCGACCAGTAGGGCACGCGCTACACCCAAGGAACGCTCCGACCACTTGCTACACGTCGCAGCGACGCGGGCGAACTCCGCTTCGCTCATCCTTGGGGTGGCGGCCGTCATTCATTGGCCCGCCCGGAACTGTTCGCGCTTCTCCTTGCCCGGAGCGCCGAAAGTGAAGTCCTCCACCACGAAGTTGTAGCCGTACACGTCCTCGCCATCCTTCTGGAAGTTGTTGTTCTCGATGCGGTAGTCAACGATCAGTTGATCGCCCTTCATCGCGTTCTTGGCGATGGCCTCGGCCTTGGCCCGGAAGGCGGTGAACTGGATCGACACCGAGCGTTCGCGCGCCTCGCCGGTTTCCTTGTCCTTGCCGGCGTATTCGTTGGAAATGAGGGTGAAGCGTGCGACGGCGCGATCACCGTTGCCGCTGACGACAACGGCCTTGGCGAGATTGCCCACGAAGACGTTCTTCTGCATGTCGGTTTCTCCTGGTTGAACGGCCGAAGGTGGCCGTGCTCGAAGTATAACACCGAGAAAACAGGAAATGCAACAGGTAGAAAACAACAAGAAAACAACAAGAAACGCGAGCGGCACGCCATCGCACTAGGAAAAACAGCGGTTTCATGCACTCTGACGAAAGCCAGAAAACGAGCGCAGCGCAAAAGGCCGTAAAAGGCCGCCAGAAGGCCGAAGGCGCGGGCGTGTGGGGTAGGGCCACCCAGGGCGAGAACGTGCGTAGGCGGCCCGTCTGCGCGCGCAGGCGATGGTTCAAAGGGGGAAGGGTAGGGTAGGGGGTTCAAGCGTCGAAGACGCCTTTCTCCCCGAAGGGCCGCAGGCCCGCGCGAGGGGAGGTGTGTGATCCGCTCGGCCCGCAGCTCGGCCGGAATGTCCACAATTCCGGGCGCTCCCACTACAGGCAATAAATATTTATAGGAAAGAAAAACCTACAGGCAAAAGCTATAGGGGGATGGGTGCGCGAACGCTCGCAAAGCCTTGTCCTGTAAGGCTTTCCGGCCATCCTGGCCGCGCCGTCTCAAGACAGTTTCAGCGTAGCGGCAAGACAGTTTCAGCGCAGGGCGCAAGATAGATTCATCGCGCCGTTCTGTGGATTGGATACGCAAGCCCTTGATTCGGCTGGCCTTCTTAGGCAAGACAAGTTCATCGTGGATAACTTCGGCCATCAACAGGCTTATCCACAAGCCAGCCGAGGCTAGGGCCGGTTCTGCGCGCGATCCTGGGCGAGTGACAGCAGCGCGTCGGCCACGTCGGCATAGTCTGCGCCCTGGGCTTTCAGCTCGTGCCAGATTTCGGCCTTGCCGGCCGTCCTGGTCACGTAGTCGGCCACGGCCGCGCCCTTGCGGCCGTCGATTCCTGGGCTGTGCTGCGCGATGGCGTCGGCCACGTCCTGGAAGGCGTAGCCCTTGCGGAACATGGCGACGGCGGCCATCCAGTCGGCCCGGCTGGCGTCGAAGTCGCCGCCGAACTGCGTTTTCAGGCTGTGCCATAGGCTGCGATACCACTCGGCCAGCTCTTGGGCCGTCTGCGGCGTCCTGGTCGCGGCCTGGGGCATGTTGCGGGCCTCCCGCTGGACGTGCGCGGCCATGCTGCGGGCTTGCTCGCGCTCGCGCTCGATCACGCCTCGCGCGATCTGCACCAGCTCGGCCGCGCCACTGGCCGGGCGGCCGTTGTAGCTGTCCAGCAGTACGAACGGCGAACGGCCCGCCGCGTCGATGTGTTCGGGCTTGCGGTTGGTGAAGCCGGCCAGCCGGCCGTAGTGCGCCGAGTCGGCGCTATTCGGGTCGCCGCCGTACTCGCGCGCAAGATGGCGGGCCACCTCGCGCCGCACGTCGGCCGGCATGTCGTCGTCCAGCTTGATCCACGCCTGATAGTTGCCCGGACTGGTCTGCACGGTGACGGCGGCAGGGTAGGGGCCGGCCTGGAGCCGGGCCAGCGTGCCCATGCTCAAGTCGTCCACCAGAATGAGCCGGCTCGGCGCGGAGCGCGCCGGGCGAACGTAGATGTCGCAGCCCTTGAAGTTCTCGCGCTTGAGCCAGTCCAGCGACTTCATGATGTCGGCCTCGCTCCACTCCCGATTGAGCATGCCGCGCTCTGCGTGGCGAATGCCGACTTCGTACAGGCTCGCACCCATGCCCTTGAGCTGGCGGGATACGGCGGCGCGGGTTCGGTCGTGCTGCATGCTGTTCTCCTTCGTTGGTGACGCCGGCGAGCTGGCCAGCTCGATGCGCTGTCACCACTACGGCGGGGCCATTGGTGACAAAGTTGGCCAACCTGGTGGATCTTCCTGTCACCACGCGGCCGGGTTCGATTGGTGACGCGGCCGCCCGGGCCTGGCCGCGATCGCGTCACCAATGGCGAAGGTCAAGCCTTCGGCGGGCGCTTCGACTGCGCTGCGGGCTTCAAGGCGGCCAGCAGGGCGGCGTTCTGCGTCTTGACGGCCTCCAGCTCGCCGCGCAGCTTCGCCGCGTCCTCGCGGGCCGTGGCGGCGGCATCGCGGGCTTTGTCGCGCTCGCTCTCGGCCTTGGTCATGCGTTCGGCGCTGCGGTGAACTTCTTCGGCCGCGCGCTTGCGTTGCTCGGCGTGTTGCTCGGCCTCGGCGGTCATCTTCGCGCGCAGGCCGGCCAGCTCGGCATTGCCGGCCGCCAGTTGGCGCAGGGCGTCGTCGCGCTCGCCTTCGGCTTCCTCGGCGCGCACGTCGGCTTGATCGCGGCGGGCCTTGGCCTCGTCGCGTTCTTGGCGCAAGCGGTCGGCGTCCTGGTGCGCTCGATCCAGCTCGGCGCGTAGCTCGGCCGCCCGGTGCTCCGTCTCCTGGGCCTTCTGCTCGGCCAGGGTGGCGCGGCGCTGGCTGTCTTCGTGCTGCGTGCGCAGCTCGGCCAGCTCGCCGGCTTGCTTATGCTGCTGCTCGATGGCGGCGGCGGCCTGGGCTTCCAGCTCGACAATGCGGGCCTGGGCGGCTTCCAGCTCTCCCGTCTGCGCCTCGAAGGCGGCCGACTGCTGCGCCGATAGCTCGGTGAGGTCGGTTTTCTCGGCCTCGAAGGCGGCCCGCGCGGCCTCTAGCGATTCGTTCGCCAGTTGCTGCGCCGTCTCCCAAAGGCTTTGCCCGGCTGTCTGCAAGACGCCGTGCAGCTCTGCCGGCAGCGGCTCGCGGACGGCCTGCACTTGCTTGCGCTGCTTGGCGCGCCATTCCTTCATGGCCTCGACCACGTTGTTCATGCCGGCGCGGCTGAGTTGGCGAACGGCTTCGACGTTCGGGAACTCGCCGTTCGGGCTGGCCGCGTGCAGTTCATCGGCGGCGGCAAAGATGCGTTCTTTGATTTCCTGGTTCAGTGCCATGACTCGGCGCTCCTTTCGTCGTTGTAGTCGTAATAATACTATTACTATTATTACCGCGCAAGGGGTAAAAATGGCCGGGGGTTGCCCGGCCGGTGGGGGGTCAGTGCTCGGCCCGCAGGGCGCGCACCATCGACACCAGCCGGCCAGCTTCTGCGCGCCCCTCGGTCGTCCGGGCGAAGCCTCGGCCGTTCACGAGGACGCGGACACGGTGCAGCAGGTCATAGGTCTGTGCCGCCTGCGTGGTGTTGGTCGTCATCCATTCGAGCGCCATCGCTCCGGCGATCAGGTCATCGACCTGGAAGGGCAGGCCGGCCGCGACGGCATCGAGCGCGGACGCGGCGGCGTCCAGCGCCTTGGCGGTGAATCCATCGGGCAGGGTCATGGTGGTGGTCATGGGTCGTTGCCTCCGTGGCGGGGGTTAGCGTTTGCTGGTGAGGTAGCGGCGGGCGTCTTGCAGCGTGCCGGCGACGTGGTGGACGCGGCCCGACAGGCTGGACAGGCGGGCGGCCAGCTCGTCGTACTCCTTGGCCCGAGCGATGCCGGCGCGGGCTTCGGCAATCTTGGCCGCATCGCATCCGATGTAGTCGCGGCGGCGCGGCTCTCCGTGCTTCTGCGGATACAGCAGATAGAAGTATTTCGGCTCGTCGTTCGCGTCCTTGCGCCAGTGCTCGCTTGCGTACACAAGGCCGGCTTTTTTCAGCTCGGCCATGCGAGCGGACACGGCGGCAATGTCCGCTTCCAATCCCTCGATAAGTGCGGGCAGCTCTCCGGCCAGCTTCATCAGCTCGGCGGTGTGCGCCTTCTTCGTTGCCATTGTTCAACCTCCGAAAATGGCCGCCTTGGCAGCGGCGAGAATCACCGCCAGGGCGGTGGTGCCGACCATCGAAACGGCGACGGTCAGGGCGAAAAACTGGACATAGACAAGGCCAGCTCCAACCGCCATGACGCCGCGCAGGATTGCGGTTGCAGTCTTCACGATCAGGTCGTCGATGATTCGCATGTCATCCTCCTTTCAGGATGGGAAGGCCGGGCTCCCGGCCTTCCTATTGGACACTGCGCCTAGTCCAAAATATACCAGATTGGCTATTACACGTCACCAACTTTGGTAAGCGCATTCAGGGCTTTTTTCACTTCCTGGCCGGCCCAAATGCCGGCGTTGTTCAGTTGGCGAACCCAGGCACCACGGGACGGCGACCACTTGAAGGCGTGGCGCTTCAACAGGGCGCGCGTGGCCTCGTCGGGCTTGCCGGGGAACACGAACATGACGCGGTTTTCCTCGGTGTCCTCGCGGTAGGTGTAGCCCTCGGCCTCCTGCTCTACATCGACACGCTGGCGGCGCTTCTCCAGCTCGGCGATGCGGCCAGCGATGCGGCGGGCGTTCGCGTTGTTGTTGCTCAAGGCGTAGGACGGGAAGCCGACGCGGCCCGCGAAGTCCGGTTTCAGCAGCTCGGCCGCCTGGGCCTCGGTCAAACCCTGGGCCACCAGTGCGGCAATGCGTGTTTCCTCGGTCTTGTGGGTGCGAATGGCCTTGTTCGCGGCCTTCATGCGCTCCTGGGCCTGCTCGACGTTCGCCAGCTCGGCGCGCAGCTTCTCGATGGCGTCCGGGTCGTCACTCGAAATGCCGCCAGTGCCCACGCTCGCCGCTTTCTGCTCGTAGTGCTTGGCCTTGTCTTGCAGGGCGAAGGCTTTGCCATAGGTGGTATGGATGCGGTCACGATAGTTGCGGTCGCGCGTCTCGCTGTGATGGCCGACAAGGATCGGCTGGCCGAAGGGGATCGCCTGGGCCATGTCTCGGGCGCGGTTGTAGGTGCTCGCGCTCTCGGCGCTGGCCTGCTCGGCGCGTTCCTCGTAACGGGCCTTGCGGGCGGCTTGCTTCTGTTCGTATGCGTTCATGGTCTTTGCTCCTGGTAGTTGAGAAGGGGAGCGCCCCGCCTGGGGCACTCCGGGAAGTTGTCAGGCGTTGCGCTTGGCTGCGTCGATCTGCTCCAGCGTCCAGCGGCTGCGGGCTTCGCCTTCGAGGCTGCACGCGGCGAAATAGGCCCGGCTGCGCAGTTCCTCGGCTTTGCGGGTCAGCTCGGCCGCCTCGGCCATCAGCTCGGCGATGTCGTCACGCTTGGCCTGAAGCCCCGTCGCTTCCACGCCCGGCAGCACGTCCACCCACGCCATTACCTTGTTTTTCATCGGCTTCATTCCCCCGGTTTTCTGCTGTTCAACCTCTGCTCTGCTAGATGCTTGAGCCGGCTTTTCAAACTGAACTTGTTGGTGAGTCATGTCGCATTTCTCCTGTGGTGTTGAACCTTGCTCCGCTGAGTGCCTTTCGCCGTGATTGCCCGTAGGTGGGCCGGACAGGACGGCGCGGAAAGGGAGAAACCGGAAGCCGCAGCGCAAGCGAGCGCAGCGAGTGCGAACGGGTGAGGATTTCAGGGCTTGCCCGGCCCTTGGAGCGACGGCATGGCTGGACTACCGTCTAGGGCAGGCGAAAGGTGCGCAGTGGAGCAACGCCACCGGACGATGACGACATGCCACCAAGGGCGGGCGCGGAACGCGAGCGCCCTACGGCCGACGCAGGCGGCACAACCAGACGGCCGCGCCGGCTGCGTAGCGGCAAAGCCGCCTTTCTCCACCGCCAGCGGCGGGGGCAGCGTGCATGAACCAGCCGGCCCGGCTGTGTGCAGTCTGCCGACGTGGCGGCAGTCTGCGGGCTTGTGTGCAGCACGGCGACGTGTCGCGGTGTGCATGGACTGGTTGCCCGCTGCGCGGGCCTACACACCGCCCCCTCCTGCCCTGGGCAGGGTGGGGGAAAGGGCGTCTTCGACGCCGAAGGCGGTCGGGCTTGTTGGTGACGAACATCCCGCCGGCGCCGGCGGGATCTGTCACCACATGAAGGGGAATCGTTGGTGACGCGGCCGAGCTGGCCAGCTCGATGGCGTGTCGCCATCTTGGGGATGGTGACGGGCGAATCCAGCTCGATGGATCTGCCTGTCACCAGACTGGCCGATGGTGACATCGGCCGCGCACCTGGTCGGCCGCGGTGTCACCAGTGGCCGGCCTTTGAATGCTGTCCACATATCCACGGGCCGCGAAGGGTGCCTACTACTCCCGTAGCAGGCCGGTGGGTATGTGGGCAGGAACCCGCCAGTGGTCGGACGGCTGGCCGACGTGGATCACTGGCGGCGGAATTGCACGGGTTTGGTGACAGCCGCAGCGCCTCGATCGCGCGGGCCTGTCGCCATTGGGCATTACCGCACGTTGAAGGAATGGGGCAAAGCCCCATTCTTCATAGAAGGCCGTGTTCGGCGAACGATAGCGTGCTGGAGCCGGCCACAATGATGTGGTCGAGCACGCGCGCGTCTATAAGGCTCAACGCCTCTTTGAGCCGGGCCGTTAGGCGCTTATCAGCTTCGCTAGGTGAAGCGATGCCACTTGGGTGGTTGTGAGTGAAAATGAGCGCGGAAGCGTTCAGCCGCAAGGCGGTTTTCACGATTTCCCGTGGATACACGGACGCGGCATCAATGGTGCCGCTGAACATCTCTTTGTAGGCGATCAGCCGATGTTGGCTGTCGGTGAAAATGACGCCGAACACTTCGTGTTCGATGCCCGCCAGCTTGGCGACCAGGAAGTCTTTGACTGCCTGCGGGCTGCTGAATTGTTGGCCCGGAAGGGCCAGCGAGTCGGCGGCCTTGCGAGCGCCGGCCAGAACCTGGGCGGCGGTGGCAACCTGATATACGCCGTCAGCGTCTCGGACATACAGCGACTCGTCGCTGTTGATGTTGTCGAAAGACAGCTTCATCTGAACCATGTGAAACCTCCGGTTGAACGTAGGGCGGGATTGCCCTTTGCGACCGAAGGCAGCACGCCGCAGCGCAGGCGTCAGGGGTGGAACGGCCGGCAGGCCGCAAGCGGAACGCGCAGCCCTTGACGCCGAGAACGGCGTGATAACCTGAAAGAGAGCAAGCAATCCAAACCCGAACCGCAAAGCGCGTCCGAAAGGGATTGACGCCCGAAGGGGTCGAGACAAGCGCGAAGTGCGCAGGCTCGATGCGAAGCACGAAAGCCCGGCCCCGGCTATGCCGGGGTGAGTAATGTCCTGGTTCTATTCGTGACGAACCAGCCGCCCGGCATCGTCGGAAAACTGCCCGGCCGCAGCATCGCCGAAGGCATTCAGATAAAGTGCGTAAGCCTGTTGCAGCGCCTCGGCCGCTCGGCGCTTTAGCTCCATCTGAACGATGTCCGTCTTTTCCATGCTCATAAGCTCACCGAGCGGAGCATGTTTGACGGTGTAAAAATCTGGATTGATGCGCTCTGACATACCGATACCTTATTCGTGTTGACGATGCCGAAACTGCCACGGCGGAACCGACGACGGGTCGGCCCACAAGCCGCGCCGGCCGGCGCGTGCTTCGTCCTCCAGCGCGAACAGGCTTCGGTCGGTCGCGTATTGGCGATACACCCAGGCCATGCCCTGGCGAACCATTTCGGCGTTGACGTTGACGCCGGAGACATAGACGGTGCCGAGCGCGCGGCCGTAGCGGTCGCGGCCGGCATCGGCGACGGTGACGGACTGGCGGAAGACCAGCGAGGAAAGCGCCTGACGGGAGCGGGTGCCGAAGGCTTGCCGCTTCTCGGCCGCGTCGATCTGCGCGAGGCGCACGCGCACGGGCTGGCGGTCAATCAGCACGTCGATGGTGTCGCCGTCAAGGATGGCGATCACCGGGCCGGCGAAGTCGGCCCGCGCGGCCGAGGCGAAGCCGAGCGTGCAGGCGCAGGCCAGCGCGGCCAGGAACTGGCGGCGGTTCATAGCGGAAGCCGGCGCTGCTTAGGCGCGCTGCTGAACGGCACATGCGGAGGGCTTGGGTACAGCACAAGCCCGTTCGGCGAATCGGCGACTTTCGCCTCGGGATAGACCACCATCACATGCTTCAACTCGCGCAGGAAGGCGCGCTTGAAGTCGCGCAAGCCCTGTTCGTCCATCGCGTAGCCGGCACCGAACTGGCCGGCGAGCGACACCCAGGGAATGGTCGTGCGGCGCGACAAGTAGCTCATGCGGTGCGACAGCCACACATAGATGTCCAGCGCCAGGGGCGACTTTCCGAGCGAGCGCATCGCGCGAACGTCAACCGGCAAGGGGTGCTCGATGCACTCCTTGAAGAACGGTTCGGAAAGCTGGAGATTCGATTGCCATTGCCCGGCCTGCTCGGGGTTCTGCGGTTGCCACCACTCGACGCGATCAGCCAGCAGGACGTTGGACAAGGCCCACGAATCGGCCCCCTCGTAGTGGCACGAAATGACGGCGCTGAAAAGCGTCGTCATGGCGTGTTTCAGGCGCGTGATGTCTCCGCGCTTGCCGCCCGAGCTGTGCATGCCCAGCTCGTCCAGATACTCGGCCAGCGAATTGCCCAGGTGCAAGACGCGCTCGCCGGTTTGCACGGCTTCCGTGCAAACCCAGGTCAGCAGCATGCGCGGCACCGTCCCGAAGGGAAGCCCTTCGGGGTGGGCCGTCATCATCGTGAGCACGAAGTCGCCGTTCTTGCGAACGAAGCGGTATTCGTCCTGCCGCCTGTGCGGCAGCGTAGCGATGGCGAGCGCGCGAGTCATGAAGCCTAGCGTGCCGGCGCTCTTGGCGTCCTCGCGCTCGATGGCAAGGTGGGCTTCGATCAGGTCGCGCACGCGCTCGGGAATCTTGCCGTTGCGGTAGTCGAAGACGGCGCGAATCGGCTTCTCCTTCGCTGTGCGCGCGAGCTTCTTCGCGGGTGCGTTGCTGGCCGGCGTGCCGGCCGCCGCGCTGGACTCGAAGGCCGCTTCGTCGGCCGGGGACGGTAGGCCCAGGAGTTCCGAGGCCGGCGCGGCAGCGTCGGCCGATGCCTTGCGGGCCTCGGCCGTGCGTCGGGCGAGGCTGGCCGCGTCTTCTTCGCTCATGCCTGCGCGCATGAGCGCATCGCGGTAGTCCGTTTCATTGAACGGCGGCGCGGCGCGTGTTCGCCCTGTCGTTGTCGGTTTTCTGCTCATGAATGCCCCTCCTGTCCGCCGACCAGTGCGGCCAGCGCCTGCCGCTCGGCGGCGATTTCTCCGACTTCAAGCTCAACCGCAAGGGCGTGGCTCTCGCTCCAATACTGCCGCAGCAGGGCGGTGCGTTCCCAACGGCTCACGGTGCCGTTCTGCATCGCCTCGGCGACACGCGCCTGGAAGGCGCTGGAGCCGGTCTTGTAGGCGTTCTGCAACTGGCGATAGCCCAGGGCGTCGATTTCCATCGACTGGTAGATCGTGGCGGCTGCGCCGGCCCCCAGGACAAGCAGCAGGGGCACCAGCATGTTGCGGCGCAGCCAGCGTGCGAAGGTCTTCATTGCTCGGTGCCTCCCATGTACGAATTGGCTAGGCCGACCGCGAGCTGTTCCGAGGTTTTGAGGTTCATTTCTTCCAGTCCACGAAGGTAGGGCTTACGACGATGTTCGGCGACACCATCAGGCCGCCCGGCGTGACGTGAACACCAAGCGAGCCGGACACCGGCAGGCCGCCGATGTTGTGCATGCGGTAGCTCGTGCCGCCGTAGTAGTAGGGGCCGCTCGCGCAGCCGCCCAGGGCGGCCAGCAGCAGCGGCAGGATGGCGAGGCGAAGCGTTTTCATCTGTACCCCCTCGGCCGCTACACGTCGGCCTGTTGTTGGTCGGGTTGCCAGCCGGCCATGTTCACCTTGGCCGTGCCGAAGCCGATTTCGCGCAGCAGCTTCAAGGCCGTGCCCGGCTCAACGAACAGGCGCGGCTTGCGGTCGGAGTAGCGCACCAGCACCACGCGCCCGCCCGAGCGGGAATCGGCCACGAGGTAGAAGCCTTTCCCGTGCGCTTCGAGCGTGACGGCGGCAAGGCCGCCCGTCTCGTGCGTGGCGCGGAGCTGTTCAAGGGTCATGCTGTGCATGTTCATCGCGTGGCCCTCACTCGTCCGGGGTGACGTGCTCGATGATGAGGTCGTCCAGCTCGGCGGCGAAGGTGTGCGCGCGGCCATCGGCCGCGCTCGCCGCTGCCAGCTCCCAGGCCAGCGGGCCGGCGCTCGGGCTGTTCAAGTTGTCCTCGATCACGCCCAGGCATTCCAGCTTGTGCATGCCGGCGTCCAGCTCCGGCTTGGCGTGCTCGGCGATGAAGTCGGCGAACTTGCCAGCGCCTGCCGGCGTGAAGTCGTGGATTTGCTGATAGGTGTCCATCGGTGTTCCTCCTGGTGGTTAGCGACGGGACACGGACACGTCCGCGTCCTCGGGGATGTCGAACTTCGAGAAGGCCGCCGCGCGGGCGGCTTCCTCGGTCGTTTCATGGACGGTGCCGAGATAGCGGCCGTCCGCGTACACGTTCCATTCCTTCATTGCGTTGCCCTTTCGTTGGTGACGGAAGCATCGAGGCCTGGCGGCGTGTCTGTCGCCAAGCCTCGATGCGGGTTCTTGCCCGCGAAGTAGTCGGGCCGCGCCTCCAGCTCGCGGGCGATCAGCTCGTCGGCGAACAAGGGCGCGGCCTTCTCGACGCGGCGCGCGAGATTGCGGCGGCGTGCCTGCGCCTTGCGCTCGTCGCTCCAGCGGCGGATTTCGGCCGGCTGCGGGAAGTCAACGCACACGGCATAGCCGGTGCCGGGCTTCCAAAGATCGGCCACCACGGGCGGGCACTGGTCGCCGGCCGGAACCTCGACCGCCGCCAGTTCCAGCGGGCCAGGGCAGGGCTTGTGCGGCAGGCTCCAGCGCAGCGAGTAGCGCCACAAGCCGGCCGGCTTCCTGGTCGTGGTGGACGCGGCCCGCATCATTCGGCCCGCAGCTCGTCAAACCAGCCGGATGCCACGCGCTGGCACTCGCTCACGCTCTCGGCTTCGCCGATGGGGTCGTCCATGTCCTCGGACGCGGCGAGGGTGAAAATCTCGGCCTCGGCGTCGTACTGCGCCCAGGCTTCGCGGCCCAGGTCGCGGTCGGCCAGGACAAGGAAGGGGCGGCCGTTGTGCTTGCTCATGGTCGCCACCTTAGAAGCCCTGCTTCGTCAGCTCGGCGGTCATCGTCTTGGCGACGATGCCGGCCTGCTCGTCGGACAGCGTGCCAGTGATGGCTTGCAGCGCCTGCGCTGCGGCCATCGCCTTGGCGAAGTCGGCGCGTAGCTCGCGCACGGCCTTGGCCTCGCCCGACTCGGCGAAGCGGCGGTAAATGTTGGCCCACTCGCCCCAGGTCGGGGTCATGTCGATGGTTCGCATGGGTAGCTCCTTATCGGCTGATTTGGCGATCACGTTTAACCGTTCTCGATGTCCAAACTATACCATATTGGCAAATAAAAAGGTGGAAACGTGGGACGAAAGGGCAAAATTTTTTTGCCCTGTCTTGGTGACGCGGCCGAGCTGGCCAGGAGCTGCGGCCGTCACCATGTCGCGGTCAGGCGTACCACGTCACGGGGCGCGGCGTGCCGTCCCACTTCGACAGCTCGCCCAGGGTGTGCCAGCCGGTCGCGCGGCGGGTCTTTTCCTTCGCGCCCTGGACGTACTGGCCGGGCTTCGGTGTGCTCTTGCCGGTCATGCTGCCCGGCGCGCTCTCGATCCGGTCGGCTTCCAGCTCGCGCACCGTCGCCGAGCGGCCGGACGGCACGCGCACCACTTCGTAGAACGTGACGTTCGTCTGTTCGTAGCCCCACACGGAATAAACGATGTCGCCCACGGCCAGCCCGTGGCCGGCCTGCTGCCGTTCGCGCTTGCGCGTCTCGATGCCTTCCTCGTACTCCACGAACGACGCCAGCGAACGGTCGCGGGCCTCGGCGCTGCCGAACGCCAGGAAGCGCGCCGGCTTCGACTGGCGGCCCTTGTAGGCCAGCAGCGCGGGGCCGCGCTTGCTCTCGTAGCAGTAGGCCACCACGGCGGCGGCGGGAAATTCGCGGGTTTCGGCGTTCTCGGGGATGAATCGGGCCATGTTGTGCGCTCCTGGTCGTGTCGGGTAGCGGGTGCCCTCGTCGGGCACCCTGCGGGCTTAGTCTTCGTTCGGCAGGCCGATGGTGATAACCGGCTCGCCGGCATCGCCGGGGCCGATGTGCATCGCCAGCGCCACGCGGCGCGGCCGGATGCCTCGGCCCTGCACCGGCACGCGGTACAGCTCGAACACGCGGCGGGGTTGATCGCCACGCACGCGGGCGGCGAGTCGGGCCATATAAATCACGTCCCAAAGGCGGCCGGCTTCGTCCTGGATCGTGGTCTTGCGCTTGTCGGTTTCGGCCGTCCACTCGACGCAATCGGCCCAGGCCGCGCGGGTGATGGCGACGGGCACCGTAAAGCCGGCCTCGCGGGCTGTCTCGCTCACGTCGATCAGGTCGCCGTCCTCGATGAGCTGCGCGCGGGTGTGCGTGTGGATCACGTCGGATGCCTGGAAAAGTTCGTTCATGGTGTGCGCTCCTGGTCGTGCTGTTAGGCGGTTTGGCGGGGGTTGCAGGCGATGCCCTCGCGGCGGCAATAGGCCACGATGTCCGCGCGCTCGGCGAGGCGGTCTTTGCCCTGGCCGAAGGTGAGAACGTCCATCGCGGCGGCGACGTGCGGGGCCATCCACTTGATGGCGGCGCGGCCGTTGTCGCGGATCAATCGGCGGGCTTGGCGGTATTCGGTGCGGGTCATGGTGTTGGCTCTCCAGTGCAATACAAAATCAGCGTGCGCGGCGCTTCGCGTCGTCCAGTCGCTCGGCCAGCTCGGCGTCGGTGATGCTCGCGGCCGTCACCAGTCCGCCGCCGAACTTCGCCCAGCTCATCAGCGACAGCGAGCCGTCGGCCAGCCGGCCCCGGTAGTCCCGATGCGTGTCGCGCCAAACGGTCTTGAATGCGGCTTCGCGCTGCTCGCCCTCGAAGGTCGGCGCTTCGGCTGGCACCAGCTCGACGGTGCGCCAGGGGTAGGCGGTCATCTTGCTGACCATCACGCTGCATTCCTTCTCGGTCATCGGGTAGGCTGTTTGACGCTCGCGGCGGCCCGTCTTCGTGTTCACGACTTCGATGTGAAACAGGACGGTTTTCTGCTGTTCAACCTCTGCTCTGCTAGATGCTTGAGCCGGCTTTTCAAACTGAACTTGTTGGTGAGTCATGTCGCATTTCTCCTGTGGTGTTGAACCTTGCTCCGCTGAGTGCCTTTCGCCGTGATTGCCCGTAGGTGGGCCGGACAGGACGGCGCGGAAAGGGAGAAACCGGAAGCCGCAGCGCAAGCGAGCGCAGCGAGTGCGAACGGGTGAGGATTTCAGGGCTTGCCCGGCCCTTGGAGCGACGGCATGGCTGGACTACCGTCTAGGGCAGGCGAAAGGTGCGCAGTGGAGCAACGCCACCGGACGATGACGACATGCCACCAAGGGCGGGCGCGGAACGCGAGCGCCCTACGGCCGACGCAGGCGGCACAACCAGACGGCCGCGCCGGCTGCGTAGCGGCAAAGCCGCCTTTCTCCACCGCCAGCGGCGGGGGCAGCGTGCATGAACCAGCCGGCCCGGCTGTGTGCAGTCTGCCGACGTGGCGGCAGTCTGCGGGCTTGTGTGCAGCACGGCGACGTGTCGCGGTGTGCATGGACTGGTTGCCCGCTGCGCGGGCCTACACACCGCCCCCTTCCTGCCCTGGGCAGGGTGGGGGAAAGGGCGTCTTCGACGCCAGGGCGCGGCACCATGTCGGCGCAGCCGGCCGAACGGGGGTTTATCCCCATGTAAAGGCAGGCAATGATTGGTGACGCGAACGGGTCTTTGCTACTCAAACTGTCGCCAACTTGCTACAATTTGGCGACTGTGGACGCTCACCTGGTGATGCCAGTTGTCACCAGTTGGGCCGTCCAGCGCCGGAGGCGCTGCCGAGAGGGATTGACGCCCGAATGGGGCGAGACAAGGCCGTGGCCGCAGGCTCGATGCGGAGCACGAAAGCCCGTCCCGGCGTAGCCGGGCGAGCATGGGCAGGGAGCATTTTTTAAGCCGTAATTAGCCGAAACCACTACCAAAATATAGTGTTTTGGCGATACAATGTGAGTCGTTTTTGACTATGACCGACCCGAACGAAAACAGGACGAGCATGAAACTTCCTCCATGTAGTCCCGAGAACAGCATTCTGGAGGGCGATCTAGAGCTGGCCGTACTTCAAAAAACCCTTGACAAGCTCAAGGTGATGGAAACGCCAGTGGGCTTCTATGTCGTCGTTCTCTTGAAGTGGGCTGAGGGAAAAGAGTGGTATTTGACAACCCGACGCGACCGGAACATGCCGAAGGTTTTCAAGGACTTGAAACGTATGAACGATCATCTGCGCGAGGCTTATCCGACCGATAGCTTCGAGCTGTTTCGCAACCAGGAACTGCCGCCGCGACCGAAGTCGGCCAAGCCGGCGCAAAGCTCGAAGGCGAAGCCGGCACGCACCGCGCGCAAGACCAAAAAAGGGGGTGAACACTGACCAAAATATGGTATATTGGTAGCCGTTTCCTCGCTAAAGGGAGTCGGTTACATGCTGGATTTCATGGTCTTGGCGCAGCAATGCGCCCCTACGGTGGCCCCGCAGACGATGGCGGCCGTCGTGCAAGTCGAATCGAGCTTCAACCCCTACGCCATCGGCGTGGTGGGCGGAAGGCTCCAACGTCAACCCAAGTCGCAAGCGGAAGCTGTTGCGACGGCCAAGGCTCTTGAAGCCGCTGGCTGGAACTTCTCGGTAGGGGTTGCCCAGGTCAACCGCTACAACCTGCCGAAATACTCCCTAACCTACGAAGAAGCCTTCGAGCCGTGCGCGAACATCCGCGTCGGCTCGAAGATTCTCGAAGACTGCTACACGCGGGCTTTGCCCCGCACCGAGGGCGACCGGCAACGGGCGCTGCACTCGGCCTTCTCCTGCTACTACTCGGGCAACTTCACGCGCGGCTTCCGGCCTGACAAGGCCGGCGAGCCGTCGTATGTGCAAAAGGTCTTGGCGCAAGCCAACGTCGAGGCAAAGCCGATCCCGGTCGTTCCGTCGATCGCGCCGGGTGCAGCACGCCCGCAGCGCGTGACGGCGGCCGGCTCCGGGCCGGTCAAGGTGACGGCCCAGGGCGCGAGCGATGGGCCGCCTGCCGATCATGCCCCGGTGCTGCTGCGCCGGGCGAGCGAAGCGCCCGCGCAGCTCAAGCCCGTGGTGACAGGCGCATCCGCCGCGGCGGATCTGACTGTCGCCAAGGATGACGCGAAGGCCAGCCAGGGCGAGCAACCGGCGCAGCCGGCGCGCTCGGCCATCGTCTTCTGAGGGGGTACACGATGAAGCTCATGGTCGTGGAAAGCCCCAACAAGGTGAAGAAGATCGAATCCATCCTCGGCGACGGCTGGAAAGTCGTCGCCAGCGTGGGCCATGTCCGCGACCTGCCGAAGCACGACATCGGCCTGGAAGCGCCCGACTTCGCCTTGCAGTACGAATACATCCCTCCGGCCCAGGTACAGGGCCGGACGTTCCCAGGCGGCGAGGAACGAGTCGCCCGCATCCGCGCCCTGTCCGGCAGGGCGGACATGATCTTTCTGGCGACCGATCCCGACCGCGAGGGCGAAGCCATCGCGTGGCACCTGAAAGACGCTCTCGGCCTGGACGAAGGCGACTACGAACGGGTGACGTTCGATGAAATCACCGAGAAGGCGATTCGGGCGGCACTGTCGCAGGCGCGCAAGATCGACGCCGATCTTGTGCAGGCCCAGGAAGCGCGGCGGGCACTGGATCGCATCGTCGGCTATCTGGTGTCGCCGCTGCTGTCGAACATGCTCGGGCAAAACCTGTCGGCCGGCCGCGTGCAAAGCGTGGCCGTGCGACTGGTCGTTGACCTGGAGCGCCGCATCGTGGCGTTCAAGAAGACGAACCACTTCGGCGCGGTGGTGAAGTTCGACGGCGGCGTGTGGAAAGCGGAGTGGGACACGAAGCCATTCATCACCGAGGACGTGCCCTATGTCCTCGATGAAGCCCTGGCGAAGCAGGCCGCAGGCTGCCGCCAGTTCAAGGTGCTGGACTCCGGCACCGACACGGCGCGCGAAGCGCCGCCGTCGTGCTTCTCGACCTCGCTCATGCTGCAAGCCGCGAGCGTCACGCTAAAGCGCGATCCCGAGCTGACGGCGAAGGATGCGCAAAAGCTGTTCGAGCAAGGCGCGATCACCTACATCCGCACCGACAGCGTGAACATCAGCGACGAGGCCATCGCCGAGGTGCGCGCCTACGCCGAAGGGCAGGGCTGGAAGCTGCCGGACGCGCCGCGCAAGTTCAAGACGAAGGCGGGCGCGCAAGAGGCGCACGAGGCCATCAGGCCGGCCCATATCGACGTGCTGGAAGCCGGCGAGGACGAGCATCAGCGCAAGCTCTATGCGCTCATCTGGAAGCGGACGGTTGCCTCGCAACTGGCCGATGCCCGCTACAAGGTGAACAGCGTCACCTTGGAAGCGACCGATGGCGCGAAGCCGTTCCAGTTCAAGGCCAAGGGCCGTACCCTGATTGAACAGGGATGGCGAGTGCTGACGGCGAAGGACGCGGTGGAAGACAAGACGGACGACGAGGCCGAGGACAGCGCCGGCAAGGTGCCGGTGCTCGATGTCGGCAGCGCGAAGCAGGCCGACAGCGGCGAGCTGCTGCGCAAGGTGACGAAGGCACCGCCGCGCTTCACGAAAGCGAGTCTCATCAAGAAGCTGGAAGACGAAGGCATCGGCCGCCCGGCGACCTATCCCGCGATCATGGGCAACATCATGGCGCGCGGCTACCTTGTCGAAGACAAGCGTTATCTGGTGCCGACCGAGACAGGCACCATCCTGGTGGAACATCTGGTGAAGGCCGGCTTCGAGTTCATGGAGCTGGCTTTCACGCGCGAGCTGGAATCGCAGCTCGACCGCATCGCCGAAGGCGAGCGCGAGTACCTGGACGTGGTGGCCCCGGCCTACGATCAGTTGAAGGCCGAGCTGGACGCCATCGCCCAGGGCGGCGACTTCAAGCCGCGCTTCGCGTGCCCGAAGTGCAGCGCCGGGCTGCGCAAGTACCAGAAGCCCGGCAAGCTGCCGATCTGGTACTGCACGAACGACGAGTGCAAGACCTTCCTGGACGACGTGGACGGCAAGCCGGTGGAACGCAAGGAACACCCGTGCCCGAAGTGCTCCACGCCCCTGCGGCGGTACAAGAAGAAGGCGGGCGGCCTGGGGTGGTTCTGCCCGACCGACGACTGCAAGACGTTCATGGACGACGACAAGGGGCGGCCGGTGGAACCGAAGGTTCACCCGTGCCCGAAATGCAGCTCGCCGCTGCGGCGCTTCCAGAAGAAGGACAAGGAAAGCGGCAAGCCCATCAAGGGCGCGTTCGCGTGGTTCTGCACGAACGATGAGTGCAAGACCTTCCTGGACGACGAGAAGGGCCAGCCGGTGGCGATCAAGACGGCCCCTTGCCCGTCCTGCGGCAAGCCGATGTATCGCCGCAAGGGCCAGTACGGCTACTGGTGGGGTTGCAGCGGCTTCAAAGACGGCTGCAAGGTCATCATGGACGATCAGGCCGGCAAGCCTGTACCGAAGCAGGCGAAGGGCGCAAAGCCCGCAGCCAAGGCGACGGTGAAGCGCGCGGCGGCACCTACGCGGCTTGTTCTCAAGACGCCAAAAAAGTAGAAAAACGCTCGCCAAAATATACTATTTTGGCGCGGCCTGTTGTATAATCCGGCAGGCACGGATAACGGGGAGAACATTGCAGCATGAACTAGATTGGACGCTTTTCAACCGGCTTGCCGGCCGGCCTACCGGCTACCTTTTTCTTTCACTTCAGGAGCAAATGAAATGACGACTGCTACCACTTCCAACAACCGCATGGCCGTGATGCTCGGCTTCCTGGTGATGGCCGCGCTGTTCGCGGCCGAGCCGGCGCTCGCGCAGACTGGCGGGCTGGACAAGGTGAACACCTTCATGGACAACGTGCTGGCCGTGCTGCGCGGCGTGTCCATCACGACCGTGACCATCGCCATCATGTGGGCGGGCTACAAGTTCCTGTTCAAGCATGCCGACATCGCCGAGGTCGGCAAGATTCTGGCCGGTGGTCTGCTCATCGGCGGCGCGGCCGAGCTGGCCCGCTACCTCCTGTCCTAAGCGGGAGGTCACGCGATGTCGGCACCAATGGATGACTTCGATCCGCGCGATCCGCTGTTCAAGGGTTGCACCCGGCCGGCCATGCTGTTCGGCGTCCCGTTGGTGCCGCTCGCAGTGGTCGGCGGGGTGGTGGTTCTCATCAGCGTGTGGACGACGATCCTGTTCGCCTTCACGCTGATTCCCATCGTGATAACGATGCGGATCATCGCCAAATCGGACGATCAACAATTCAGGCTCTTGGGCCTGAAATTCGTGTTCCGGGTCATCAACCGCAACAAGAACGGGCGCTTCTGGAAGGCATCGGCCTACAGCCCGATTGCCTTCACGAAACGCAAGTGAGAGGGACTTATGTCTGCCCTGCCAAAACCTAAATACTTCGACCAAGTGAACAATGAAAGGGCGGTTGCGCCCTTCATTCCTTACAGCAGCCATGTGTCGCCGAACACCATCGTCACGACGCAGGGCGATTTCCTGCGCGTGTGGCGCGTGGCCGGCATCAGCTTCGAGACGGCAGAGCCGGACGAGATTCTGCGGCGCAAGGAACAGCTCAACACGCTGCTGCGCTCCATCGCTACCAGCAACGTGGCGCTGTGGACGCACAACGTCCGCCGCCGCACGTCGGACAGGCTCAAGGGCGTGTACGACAACGACTTTTGCCGCGAGCTGGATCGCAAGTATTACGACAGCTTCGTGGGCTATCGCATGATGGCGAACGAGCTGTATCTGACGGTCATCTACCGGCCGAATCCCTCGCGGATCGGCAAGGCGATGGCGAAGTCGGCGCGGCGCACCGTCGATGAAATCCTCAAGGATCAGAAGGCGGCCATCCGCAAGCTGGACGACATCGCCTATCAGGTCGAGGCCAGCATGCGCCGCTACGGCACCGACGAGAAAACCGGCATCGAGGAACTGCGCACCTATGAGGACGAGAACGGCATCGTGTGCTCGCAGGCGCTGGAGTTCTTGAACTTCCTGGTGTCCGGCGAGTGGCAGAAGGTGCGCGTGCCGGCCGGGCCGCTGAACGCTTACCTGGGCACGGCCTGGGTGTTCGTGGGCGCGGAGACTATCGAAATCCGCTCGCCGACGAAGACGCGCTACGCGATGGGCATCGACTTCAAGGACTACTCGGCGCACACCGAGCCGGGCATCTTGAACGGTCTGCTGTACGAGGATTACGAGTACGTCATCACGCAGTCGTTCAGCTTCATGAGCAAGCGCGACGGCAAGGACTTTCTGGAGCGGCAGCAACGCCAGTTGATGAACGCCGAGGACGGCAGCGCGACGCAAATCGCGGAAATGACGCAGGCCATTGACGAGCTGATTCAAGGTCAGTTCGTCATGGGCGAGTACCACTACTCGCTGCTGGTCTTCGGCGAGACGGTCGAGAAGGTGCGCCGCAACACCACGTCGGCCATGACGATCATTCAGGACAGGGGTTTTCTGTCCGCCTTGATCGCCACGGCGACCGACTCGGCTTTCTACGCGCAATTGCCTTGCAATTGGTCGTACCGGCCGCGCGTGGCCGGCCTGACCAGCAAGAACTTTGCGGGCCTGTGCAGCTTCCACAACTTCCGCGCGGGCAAGCGCGACGGCAACCCGTGGGGGCAGGCCGTGACGCTGTTCAAGACGCCTTCGGGCCAGCCGCTGTATTTCAACTTCCACTACTCGAAGGGCGACGAAGACGCCTTCGACAAGAAGGTGCTCGGCAATACCCGCGTCATCGGCCAGTCCGGTGCGGGTAAGACGGTGCTGCTGAACATGCTTCTGTGCCAGTCGCAGAAATACAAGCCGCGCTCGCCTGTCGGCTTCACGACGGTGTTCTTCGACAAGGATCGCGGCGCGGAGCTGCTGATTCGCGCCATCGGCGGCAAGTATCTGGCCGTCAGGAACGGCCAGCCGACCGGCTTCAATCCGTTCCAGATGGAAGCCAACGAGACGAACATCCTGTTCCTGGAGAAGCTGATTCGCGTCCTGGTGTCGGCCGGTGGCGAGCGCGTCACCACGGCGGACGATGCGCGCATCAGTCATGCGGTGCGAACCGTCATGAAGATGCCGAAGGAGATTCGCCGGCTGTCGGTGGTGTTGCAGAACATCACCGAGGGCACCGACAAGGAAGACCGCGAAAACAGCGTGGCGAAGCGCCTCGCGCGGTGGTGCGTCGATGACGGCCACGGCAAGCGTGGCCCGTTCTGGTGGGTGCTGGACAACGCGACCGACCTCATCGACTTCACCACGCACGCGAACTATGGCTTCGACGGCACGCACTTCCTGGACAACAACGACGTGCGGACGCCGATTTCCATGTACCTGCTGCATCGCATGGATTCGGTCATCGACGGCCGCCGCTTCGTCTATTTCATGGACGAGGCTTGGAAGTGGGTCGATGCCGAGGCGTTCGCGGACTTCGCGGGCGACAAGCAATTGACCATTCGCAAGCAAAACGGCCTCGGCGTGTTCGCTACGCAAATGCCTAGCAGCATGTTGAAGTCGAAGATTGCCGCGTCCCTGGTGCAACAGGTGGCGACGGAAATCTACCTGCCTAACCCGAAGGCGGACTTCACCGAATACACCGAGGGCTTCAAATGCACGCCCTCGGAGTTTGAAATCATCAAGACGATGGGTGAAGAAAGCCGCATGTTCCTGGTGAAGCAAGGCCATCAGTCGATGATCGGCCGCTTCGATCTGAGCGACGTTAAGGACGCTGACGGGAACACGGTAATTAGCTTCGGCGATGAACTCGCCATTTTGTCGGGCAGCTCCGATAACGTCGAACTGCTCGATGAAATTCTCGCCGAAGTCGGCGATGACCCGGAAGTGTGGGTTCCCGTGTTCCACCAGCGCCGCAAGGCACGGGTGGCGTCCTCTAAGCAGCAAGAAAGGTGAAATCATGAAGATGAAGGCTCTTGTCGCTGCGCTCGCCATCACGATGGCGGGCGCGGCCAGCGCGCAAATCCCGGTAACGGATGGCGCTTCCATCGCCAACAGCATCCAGCAACAAATCGAGACGATGGCGAAGTGGAAGATGCAATATGACCAAATGGTTAGCCAAATCGACCAGATGAAACAGCAGTACCAGTCCCTGACTGGCTCTCGCGGCCTGGGCAATATCCTGAACAACCCGGCGCTGCGCGATTACCTGCCGAGTGACTGGCAAGGCGTCTATGACTCGGTGAAAACGGGCGGCTATGCCGGCCTGAGCGGCCGGGCGGCCTCGATCTACTCGCAGTCGAAGATTTTCGACTCGTGCGCGCACATCACGGTCAGCGACCAGAAGAAGCTGTGCGAGGCGCGGGCCGTGAAGTCGGCCCAGGATCAGGCTTTCGCCCTGGATGCCTACGACAAGGCGAAGTCGCGGCTCAACCAGATTGACAGCCTCATGGCGAAGATCAACGACACGCCCGACCCGAAGGCCATCGCCGAGCTGCAAGGCCGGATCGCCGCCGAACAGGCAATGATCCAGAACGAGCAAACGAAGCTCCAGCTTTACGCGATGGTGGCCCAGGCCGAGGACAAGATTCAGCAGCAGCAGCAGCGTGAATTGCAGGCCCGCACCTGGGCGGCCCGCAAGGGCATTCAGGCAACGCCGATCACGTTCGGCACGCCGTAATGGCAATGGTGACGCCGGCGAGGATCTCGCCGGCGTCTTGCGTCACCATCCTTTGGTGACAACTTTTCGACCTGGCCAGCTCGGCCCCGTCACCAACGATAGGAGAGTGACCGATGAAGAAAAACGTAGTGATGATGCTTGCAGCAGTCGCGGCCCTGGCCCTGGCCGGCTGCAAGGAAGACAAGCCGCAGGAGGTCGTGCAAACGGTCGAGTGGTTCAAGGAGCACAAGGCCGAGCGCGAAGCGCAGCTCGCCAAGTGCAAGTCGAACCCTGGCGAGCTGGCCGCAACGCCCAACTGCGTCAACGCCAGCCGCGCCGATTCGTCTTCGACCTGGAGCGCACGCGGCGGGGCGATCAAGGTAGCGCCTCTTTCCGCTCCGTCTTCGGCCGCTCCGGCCAAGACCGAGGGCAACAACAAATAGGACGGTGACTTATGGACCCGATGGTTTTTCAGTTCATCGGCGAGACAGTGCAGAACGCTACCAATGCGTTCGTGACACCGGCCGCCACGAACTTGATGTACGCGCTGCAAATGATCGCCATCACTGGCGTGACGCTCTACATCGTGCTGACCGGCTACGCCATCAGCACGGGCGCGATTGAGTCGCCGTTTTGGACGTTCGTCAAGCAGTGCGTGAAGATCGTCATCATCGCGGCCTTTGCGCTCACGGTGGACGGATACGCCAACGGGGTGATGGGCGCGCTCAACGGCCTGGAAACGGGCTTGGCTGACGCGATGAACACGTCGGGCGGGCCGCCCGCCGCGAACATCTATCAGGTGCTCGACCAGTCCCTGGGCAAAGGGCTGGAAATCGTCGCGCAGTGCTTCCAGAAGGCCGACGAGGCCGGCTGGAACTTCGGCGCTGTGCTCGGCTGGGCCATTGCCGGCGTGGTCGTGGCGCTCGGCACCGTCCTGGTGTCGATGCTCGGCGGCGCGGTGGTCATCGTCGCCAAGTTCTCGCTGGCGATTGTGTTCGCCCTGGGGCCGCTGTTCATCCTGGCCTTGATGTTCCCGGCCACGGCGAAGTTCTTCGATTCCTGGTTTGGGCAGGCGATGAACTACATCCTGACCATCGTCATCATGGCAATCATCATGACGTTTGCCATGCGGGCATACGACGCCTTCATCGCGGGCGCGGACTTCTCCGGTAGCGGCGACTCGAACCCGATGTTCGCGGCGCTGCAAATCGGCGCGCTGACGGGCGTCCTGGTGTGGATCATCTTGCAGGCAGGCGGCATAGCCTCCGGCCTTGCCGGTGGCGTCTCGATGGCAGCGATGGGCATTCGCCATTTGGCGATGCCCGTCACGGGTGGTCTGCGTGGTGCGAAGGGCGTCGGCAACATGGTGAACCCGATGACGACGCGCCGCGATATGCAGTCCGGGATGATGGTCACGGCTCGCCGGGCCAACCATCTGGTGGCCGGCAACACGATGTGGAACCCGGCCTATCGCCAGCATGTGATGCAGAACATGGGCAAGAACTGGGGCCGCGCCTCGGGCGGCACGGTGAAGCAGTAAGAGGCCACGGCGGCCACCAACGGCCGCCCTGTTTTCACCGAAACAGGGCGGCTTTTTTTCGTCTTCGCGCAACCAAAATAGGGCACTTTGGTTGTGAATATGGTATATTCTGGCGTGCCGATTCATTTCACTTAGGGACACCAACATGAAACGGGTATCTGTCGTTCTTCTGTTCGCCGCCGCCCTCGCGGGCTGCGCCACGAACGCGCGTCCTCCGGTCGTGCCTTCGCTCGAAGGCAAGCCGCGAGTCCAGATCAACAAGCAGGTGCCGCCCGCAGCGGCTCCAGTCAATCAACGAGAAGGGGAGTAATCATGTTCGGACGCAAGAACCGCGCGACTGAACCGGCACCGAGTGCGGAGCCGGAAAAGAGCAAGGGCGAGAAGCTGCACGAGGCGGCTTTGAATTGGGAAGCATCGCGCGTGCTCCTGGTCGAGAAGTCGGAGCGCCGCGCCTGGACGATTGCGACGTTCGCCGTGGTGTGCGTGGTGCTGCTGGTAGTCGCCATCGCCTTGATGCTGCCGCTCAAGGAAAACACGCCCTACGTCATCCGCGTGGACAACACGACGGGCGTCCCGGACATCGTGACGGCGATGGACACGAAGGGCGTTCGCTTCGATGAGGTCATGGACAAGTATTGGCTGGCCCAATACGTCCGCTCGCATGAAACCTATGACTGGTACACGCTCCAGAAGGACTACGACACCGTGGGCCTGCTGTCCTCGGCTCGCGTGGGCCAGGAATACGCCGCGCTGTTCGAGGGTAAAGACGCCCTCGATAAAAAATACGGCAACTCGGTGCGCGTGTCGGTCGAGATTGTCAGCGTCGTGCCGAATGGCAAGGGCATCGGCACCGTGCGGTTCATCAAGACGACGAAGCGCGTTGATGATCCCAACTCGCCGGGCACTGTCACCAAGTGGGTGGCAACAGTCGCCTACGAGTACCGCAATCCGTCGCTGATCCGCGAAAGCGCCCGACTGGTGAACCCCTTCGGCTTCCAGGTACTGAGCTACCGCGTCGATCCTGAAATGGGGGTCGCACAATGAAGAAGATCGCATTCGCCGTGCTGCTGGCACTCGGCGCGGCCACGGCCGCGCAGGCGGCCGACGTGCCGGTGGGGTCGCGCTACGACGGCCGCATTCAGTACGTCAACTACAACGCGGGCGATGTCGTCATCGTCCGCGCCTTGCCGGGCCTCGGTGCCCGCATCGTCTTCGCTGCCGACGAAGAAATCCTTGATGTCGCGTCGGGCTTCACCCAGGGATGGGAGTTCTCCGACCGGCGCAACATCCTGTACGTCAAGCCGAAGTCGATCAAGACCGGCAGCGGCCAGGAAGCCATCGTGATGGCTCCCGAGGCGGGGAAGTGGGACACCAACTTGATGGTGACGACGAACCGCCGCATGTACGACTTCGACTTGAAGCTGCTGCCGGGTGGTGGCAACAGCGGCAAGGCACCGCAGAACCAGCGCGTGGCCTATCGCGTCGAGTTCAAGTACCCCGAGGACGAAGCGGCAGCGCGGGCGAGGGCGGCCGACAAGGCAAAGGCGCAAGCGAAGCTCGATGAGAAGCCCGCGCCGCGCAATTGGGCCTACTCGATGCAGGTCGGCGATGCCTCCGATGGCATCGCGCCGACGATGGCCTACGACGACGGCCGTTTTACCTACCTGAAATTCCCGAACAACCGGGATTTCCCGGCCGTGTTCATCGTGGCTGCCGACAAGTCGGAAAGCCTCGTGAACACGCATGTGGACAAGGATGTGCTGGTCGTCCATCGCGTGGCCCGCGAGCTGGTCTTGCGCCTGGGGAACGCTGTCGTTGGCGTTTACAACGACAAGTACGACGTGGACGGCCTGCCGCCCACTGATGGCACGACGGTTCCCGGCGTGAAGCGCGTAATCGTTGGAGGGGATGAAGAATGAGCAACCAAACCAATCAGCAGGCCGAGCTGGAGACGTTTGACGGCGAGCGCGGCATGCCGAGCGTGAACGATCACGGGCCATCGACTGCGAAGCGTGGCCTCATCGTCGTGGTGCTGCTCCTGGTCGTTGGCCTGGGCGGCGGTGCGGCCTACTGGAAGCACAAGCAGCGCGCCGACCGCGAGGCGGACGCGCAGCAAGCCAAGGCGATGCAACTCACCAGCGCCGTGCCGGCGCGCACCTTCACCGATCCGCCCGAGCTGCCTGGAGCTGCGCCGGCCCCTGCGGCTCCGGTGCCGGTCGTTCCTGCGCCGAGTGGGGCAGGGCAGGCGAGCGCACCGCCTCTGCCGGGCGATGCGGGCGGCAGCGGCCAGCAACGGCCCGCGCCTTCGCTGGACAAGTCAGGCTCGGGCCTGATGGCTGTCGCGCAGAAGGGCGACACGGGCGCGGATGCGGGCGGCCAGCCGGGCCGCGCTGCACCGCCGCCCGAAGGTGGCGGCCTCTCGGCCCTGCTGTCTTCGACGCGCACGCCGTCGCGCAAGGCCGGGCACTTGGGCAATCGCAACTTCATCCTGGCGAAAGGCAGCTTCATCGACTGCGCGCTGCAAACGAAGCTCGATAGCACGGTGCCCGGCATGACGGCCTGCGTCGTGACGCGCAACATCTACAGCGACAACGGCAAGGTGCTGCTGGTCGAACGCGGCTCGACCATTTCGGGCGAGTACCAATCGAACATGCGTCAGGGCATGGCTCGCATCTTCGTGCTGTGGTCGCGCATCAAGACGCCGAACGGCGTGGTCATCAACCTGGATTCCCCAGGCACCGATCCGCTCGGCGGCGCGGGCCTGCCGGGCTACATTGATAACCACTTCTGGCAGCGGTTCGGCGGCGCGCTGATGCTGAGTCTGGTCGATGACGTTGCACGGTATGCCACCCAGGGCACGAACAACAACAGCGGCCAAATCAATTTCAGCAGCACGGGCGAGGCCACCCAAAACATGGCGGCGGAAGCGTTGAAGAACACCATCAACATTCCGCCAACCCTCTACAAGAATCAGGGCGAGCAAGTCGGTGTCTACATCGCCCGCGATCTGGACTTTTCGAGCGTGTACGATGTCGCAGCAACCAACCAGTGAATACCTCGCGGCCTCGCTGAACCGCGCGACTTCGGTCGATTTCCACCTTCAACCGCTCGCCACCTGGATGAGCGATCCGGCCATCACGGAAGTCTGCGTGAACCGGCCGGGTGAAGTGTGGTGCGAAAGGGCTTGCAAGTGGGAACGGCACGAAGCGCCGGCTCTCACTTACGAGCATCTGCGTTCGCTGGCGACGGCCGTCGCCAAGTTCTCATCCAACGACGTGTCGGACGTGCGGCCGATCCTCTCGGCCATCCTGCCGCAAGGCGAGCGCGTGCAAATCGTGATGCCGCCCGCGTGCGAGCAAGGAACGATTTCGGTCACGATCCGAAAGCCGTCCTTCACGGTTCGCACGCTGGATGACTACGCGAAGCAAGACTTCTTCGCTCACATTCGGCCGATCAGCGCCGAACTGAGTCCCGACGAGCTGGAGCTTTTGCAGCTCAAGGAAAAGCACGATTACGTCGGCTTCCTGCGTCGGGCCGTCCAGCTCGAAAAGGTCATCGTGGTGGCCGGCGAAACCGGCTCGGGTAAGACCACCTTCATGAAGGCGCTGATGCAGGAGATTCCCCAGGATCAACGCATCATCACGATTGAAGACGTGCCCGAGCTGTTCTTGCCGAACCATCCGAACCACGTCCATCTGTTCTACCCGTCCGAGGCGAAGGAAGAAGAAAACGCGCCCGTGACGGCGGCGGCGCTGCTCAAGAGCTGCTTGCGCATGAAGCCGACTCGCATCCTGCTGGCCGAGCTGCGCAGCGGCGAGACGTTCGACTTCATCAACGTGGCCGCCTCGGGCCACGGCGGCAGCATCACGAGCTGCCACGCCGGTTCCGCCGAACTGACGTTCGAGCGCCTGGGCTTGATGGTGCTCCAGAACCGCCAGGGCCGGACGCTTCCCTATGCGGTCATCCGTCGCCTGCTCTACATGGTGGTGGATGTCGTGGTGCATGTGCATAACGACGTGTACGGCGACTTCGGCCGCCACATCACCGAGCTGTGGTACGAGCCGAAGCTGAAACGCGCACCGGCTCCGGCTGATGCGTAGGGCGATGGTGACAGGCCCGCGCGATCGAGGAGCTGCGCCTGTCGCCAATCATGCACGCCGCCCCCTCCGGCCCCTGGCCGGGGTGGGGAAAGGCGGCAAAGCCGCTGCGGTGGTGACGAACGCATCCAACCTGGTGGATCTGTTCGTCACCATTTTGTTTTTCTGGATGGTGACGCCGGCGAGCTGGCCAGGTCGTCGGCCTGTCACCAAAGGGGATTGATATGGAAATGCCTAAGTGGGTGAAGTGGCTATTCGGGTTGGCCGTGTTCATCGCCGCGACGGTGGGCATCGTGTGGCTGTCGGGGTTTGTCTTCTTCCTGTTCAGCAAGGCGAACCCGTTCGGCAAGACCGACTTTTCGACGTGGTGGACGTACTGGCAGTTCTACCAAAACGATCCGGTCGTGGCGAAGCGCCTCACGGTGTCCATGATCGTGGCGGCGGCCGTGGGCTACGGCGTGCCCATCGTGCTGACGATTGCGGCGCTGCGCGACGTGCGGACGCTGCACGGCGAAGCCCGCTTCGCCAAGACGCCGGAGATTGCCAAGGCCGGGCTGTTCGACAAGACCGGCATCATCATCGGGAAGTGGAAGAACCGCTTCCTGATGTTCGCCGGCATGCAATTCGTGCTGCTGGCCGCGCCGACTCGCTCGGGTAAGGGCGTCGGCATCGTCATCCCGAACCTGCTCAATTGGGCCGAGTCGGTCGTGGCAATGGACGTGAAGCTGGAAAACTTCCTCATCACGTCCAAGTTCCGCAGGAAGTGGGGGCAAGAGGTCTATCTGTTCAACCCGTTCTCGATTGCCGAGGACGCCGAGGGCAACCCGCTGAACGGCAAGACGCACCGATACAACCCCCTGGGGTACATCAGCGACGATCCGCGCATGCGCGTGACGGACATCCTGGCGATTGGCTACTCGCTCTATCCGGGCGAAGGCCGCGATGCGTTTTTCGATGATGCGGCGCGAAACCTGTTCCTGGGCCTGACGCTGTACCTGTGCGAGACGCCCACGCTGCCGCGAACCATCGGGGAGCTGCTGCGCCAGTCGTCGGGCAAGGGCCAGCCGATCAAGGATCACTTGCAAGGCATCATCAACCAGCGGAACTACCGCGAGGTTGAGGAAGTGGACGAGGAAACGGGCGAGATTGCGAAGACGCTCGTTCCCGTGACCGAGTGGGACGGCGAAGGCTTGCCGCCGCTGTCGAGTGAATGCGTCGATGCGATCAACCGCTTCACGTCCACCTCGGACAACACGCTGTCGTCCATCATGGCGACGTTCAACGTGCCGTTGACGATGTGGGCCAGCCCCATCGTGGACGCGGCCACGTCGGCGAACGACTTCGACTTGCGCGACGTGCGCAAGCGGCGCATGTCGATCTACCTTGGCATTCCGGCCAACAAGCTGGCCGAGGCGAAGCTGCTCATCAACCTGTTCTACACCCAACTGGTGAACCTGAACACGAACCAGCTTCTGCACGCCACGCCCGAGCTGAAATACCAATGCTTGATCCTGGCCGACGAGTTCACCGCGCCCGGCCGGATCGGCATCATCGACAAGGCCAACAGCTACATGGCCGGCTATGGCCTGCGCCTGCTGACGATTATCCAGTCGCCGGGCCAGCTCGAAGCCGAGCCGCCGAAGGGCTACGGCCGCGAGAACGCGCGCACCTTCGTGACGAACCATGCGTGCCAGATTTTCTACACGCCACGGGAGCAACGGGACGCGAACGAGTATTCGGAAGCCCTGGGCTACATGACGGTTCACTCGAAGAACAAGAGCAACGGCCGGGGCGGCACCAGCCTTTCCGAGTCCATCGGCGAGGGTGCCGGCCAGCGCCGGGCTTTGATGCTGCCGCAGGAACTCAAGGAAATGAGCCAGCGCGAGCAAATCATCAGTCTGGAAAACACGAAGCCGATTCGCTGCGAGAAGATCGCCTACTACGCCGATCACGCTTTCATGGATCGGCTCAAGTCGGTGTCGCCTACGCTGGCGAAGCTCGGCCGCAAGCTGCCGTCGAAGAAGCAGCTTGAAGATGTGTGGGGTTCCGGCGAGCTGGCTTCGCCTGTGCCGTCGCTCGATCTGGACTTGCACGAAGCTGTCGTTCAGTCGCGTATCCGCGAGCTGACGACGGCCGATGTCGAGAAGGGCATCGACCTCCGCAAGCTGGCCCTGGACACTTCGGCGCTCAAGGTGGCGAGCGGTAGCGAAGGCATCGCGCCCGAACAGGTCGAAGACTTCGTGAACGGATTCTTCGACGCCCTGGACGCCGTGAACGAGTACGACGACGAGGAAATCGGCGACGACGGCATCGGCGAGCGGCCGAGCGACGACGAGCTGGCCGCGCTCGATGCCGAACCGGATGCCGGCGTCGATGCAGCCGCCCAGGCCGAGGCAGACGACGCGGCCGAGCTGGACAACGTGCTGGACACGGCCCTGGACGCGGATACAGCGCAGAACGCCATCGCGGTGGACGTGGACACCGACGACGACGCGAATGCCGCCCAGGACGCCCAGGAAGCGCCCCAGGCGCTGCCGGCGACGGTGGCCGAAGCCGACGACACGGCGGACGATGAAACTGTCTTGCCGGACGGCCTGGACGATCTGCCGAGCGACGACGAGCTGGCCGCAATGATGGACGCGGCCATGCCCGGCGACGACGGGATGCCGGACGAGGCGGACATGCTGGCCGCCCTCGATGCGATGGAAGAACCGCCGATGCTGGACGATGAGCCGGCACCGGAAACCGAGTCTCGCGCGCCTTTACTGGATTTAGGCGTGCTTGACAAGCCCCTGCCTTCAACGAAGAATGCTGGTTAAGGCATGAATTTGGTATGTGTCGATGAACGTCGGCAACTACCAAAACGGGCGCAGCCCAAGGGCGACTTCACCGCAAGTCGCATTTTTTGAACTCCATAGGAGCCTTCACCATGAATGACCGCACCATCCCTGCCGGCGACAACGCACCGGCCAAGCAACCCGCGAAGCAGCGCCCCCAGGTGGGCGACTACCTGATGAAGATCGAGGAAGTTCCGAAGGAAGTTCGGGACTACGCGATCAACAAACTTTCCCCGAAAGACGCTGACGGCAACCGGCTGAAAGACGACGCCGGCAAGGAAGTTCGCGCCGGTATTGCCGCTGCGAAGGAGAACGGCAGCTACTACGGCCCCGTTGTCCTGAACAACGACAAGTTCATCGTGCAGGCCGTGGGCAAGGATCGCAGCTACGCGGTAGTGCATCCGAAGGACAAGGTGGAGCTGCAAGGCTCCACGCTGGCGATGCTGGACGCGAAGAAGCAGCTCAACGGCTTCAACGTCCAGATTCACTACACGGGCGACAAGGCGAAGGCGTACCCGTTCAAGCCGAAGGAAGCGACGGCCGATCAGGCGCAGGGCCAGCAGCGCGACCAAGCGCCGAAGGCCAAGGAAGCGAAGGAGACGATGAAGCCCGAAGCGTTGCTTGCCCAGGCGCAGGAATACGCGGCCGGCAACATCAAGAACGCGAACCAGCGGGCCGCGTTCTTGAAGCACATGGAAGCCGTGACGAAGCAGGCTTTCGAGCCGCGCGAGCAAGCGGCGCAGCAGGCCGCGAAGCCGGCACCGACCAAGGCGCAGCCTGCGAAGCAGGCTGACAAGGGCATCGAACGTTAAGGGGCGCGAACATGGCTGAAATCAACAAGGGCAACGCGCCCGAAGTCGATGCGAACTTGAAGGAGCAAATCGACGGACTCAAGCAAGTGACAACCGAGCTGAACGCCTCGATGCGCAGCCCTGCTGTCGGCATCATCGAGATTGACGGCAAGCCGGCCACGGCGGTGAAGTACGAACGCGGCGAGAAGGACGGCCAGCCCGCCTACAACGTGTCGTTCACGATGGACAACAAGACCGTGGCGAAGCTCAAGGGTCTTGATGACATCGACCTGGAGAACGCAGTCGGCGAAAAAAATGCGAAGGCAATTCGTGAAGCTGAGGCCGAGAAGGGCACGCTGAAAGGCGCGGCGTTGGCGAATGAGTACGGCCTTTCTCCCGAGGAAAACGCCCGTCGCATAGCCGAAAAGGAGGATCGCAAGCAGGCCGAGTTTGACCGCATGCAACCGGACGATCCGACCGAGAAAAACGTCGTGTCGCACGAGCCGGAAAAGCTCGAAGAAATCGACGTGGACGAGGCACTGGCCCGCGTGGCGCGCATGCGAGAGGCCGAGCGTCAGCAGCGTCTTGCGGCCGAGCAAAACCAGCTCGGGCAGCAGGCCGAGGGCAAGCGCATCAAGGTTGAAAACCTGTCGGAGAAAGCCCAGGAACAAGACGACGCGAATCGCATCGCCGAGCGCACGGGTGCGGATACCGCCTACCCCGAACAGGTATCGACCGAGCGCGAGAAGAACCGGCAAGTGGAACTCATGCAGCAGGTTCACCAGCAGTTCCGCGTCTCCGGCGCGAAGTTCCATTTCAAGGATCAGCCGCAGCGCGTGGCCTTCAAGGACAAAGGCCCGCGCATGGTGTCCGCGTCGAACGATGAGCGTGTCGCGCACGCGATGGCGACGATGGCCGAGGCGAAGGGCTGGAAGACCATTCGCGTTTCCGGTCATCCTGACTTCCAGCGCGAGGTCTGGATGGAAGCGAACCTTCGCGGCATAGAGGTTCGCGGGTTCAAGCCGCAGGAGAAGGACTTGAAGGAGCTGGAAGCCCGCCGCGATCTGCGCTCGAAGAACGTAGTCGAGCATGAGGCCACGCAGACGCGCCAGGACGCGCAGAAAGGCCGCCAGGGCACGCAGCAGGACACCGGCAAGACCCAGGCCGCGCCGCAGCCTGAAAAAGCGCCTGAGCGGTCGGACAAGGCCAAGGTGGTGGCCGCCGTCGCCGCCGAAGTGCTGGCCGAGAAGGTCAAAGACCCGAAGCAGCGGGACGCGATCATGAAGGCCATCAACGAGCGGCTGGAACAGCGCGAGAAGGCCGGCAAGGTGCCCTCGGTGCCGGTGTACGACAAAGCCGCTCCGACCACGCAGCAGCAGCCCGAGCGCAGCCGGCCGCAGGTCGAGCGCAACGCCGAGCGCACCCGTTAATTCACTCTTGGAGACACGACTATGGACTTCTGGAACGAACAGGCCGACCAGCTCGAAAAGGCTCTGCTGGACAACGCGCCGGCCCTGGTGCTGCACTACATCCGCACCGCCTCGCCCGAGGCGGTCGCGGCGCTGGCTGGCGATGCACTGCCGGCCAGCGACAACACGCGGGCGTCGGTGGTCGCCACACTGGCCGCACGACTGGATCAGTCGATGCCGGCCGGCGCGTACTCGCGCAGTGCCTGAATGCAGCCTCACGACACGCTGAAACTGTCTTGGAAACGGCAAAAAGCCTTGCGCGACAAGGCTTTAGCCTACTACATATAATATAGATTATGTAAAATGACCGGCGGATTATGATAGCGCCAGTCTATTGATGGTGACGCCGCGGCCGCCTCGATGCGCGCTCGATGTCACCATTTTTTTGCCCGCCTCTTTCGTTGGTGACAGTTCCGCCGCCGGCGCCGGCGAGATCCGTCACCAATCGCCCGGACGTGGTGACACGGCCAGCCCAGCCAGGCGCGGCGGCCGTCACCATCGGCACGCTGCGCAGCTCCCGTGTGTGGTGACAAACGCATCCAACCTGGTGGATCTGTTTGTCACCAATGCCGGCACGTCGGCCGACCTGGACAGCTCGACGCATGTCGGGCAAGACAATTTCAGCGCCGCGCCTATCCTCAAACGCTACCAAGATGTATAATTTTGGTTCGCAAAAGTCACCAACTAAGGGGTTCAAAATGCGTAGATTGGTCATCATCAGTTGTGCCGCCATGCTTGCCGCGTGCTCGACGCCACCTAAACCGCCGACCGTGGACGGCACGAACCGCACGGCGGTGAATGACGCGGAAACCGCCTCCGTGCTGTCCCTCCGGGCCGATCTGGCCGAAACGAAGCAACGAGTGCGAGAACTGGAACGCCGGCCGGCCGCAGTGCCGGCCGTCGTGCATCCAGCACCGCCGCCCGCGCCGGTTTCGCACACGGTCACGGTTCACTTCCCTTTCAACTCGGCACACTTCCAGCCCACGGCGGCCCAGGAAGCCGAGCTTCTGCCGCTCCTGGCGAATGCTCGCCGGATCGAGGTCAGGGGCCGCACGGATGCCGAGCGCCCGAGTGCTGGCGATGAGCGTATCGCGCTCAAGCGCGCACAAGCCGCCATGAACTACTTGGTGGCCCGTGGAGTTCCCGCGACGAAGGTATCGGTCAACTACCTGTCGGGTGGCGACCATGTAGCGGAAGGCGGCACGGCCGTTGGCCGCGCGCAGAACCGCCGCGTGGAAATCGAGGTTTTCAACCAGTAAGGAGGAATCGACTATGAAGAAGCTCGCCCTTTTGCCGCTCGCGCTCGCGGGCATGTTCAGCGCCACGGCGGCCCAGGCCGACGATGGCCTTTTCACTGGCGACGTGCGCCTCGCGTGCGAAGCCGTCTTGTGCTTGTCTTCGGGCACGCGGCCGAGCGAGTGCGCTCCGTCGTTGAAGCGGTACTTCTCGATCAGTCACAAGAAGCTGTCGGACACGCTGAAAGGGGTCTCCTCGTTTTCAGTGCAATAAGTGACGGTACGAAAAGCTAGCACTGGCGCGGAGGTGGTGTTGGTAGATCGTTGATTTCATTGACTTTCCTGTTCACTTTCAAATCTGCGATTCGTGGCGTCAAACCGTGGTCGGTTTCATCCATTGGTGCCAGTTATCGATGCATTTGGCCGCGAAGGCAGGATTTGGTCAGCATAGCGGTCAACCGGGAAGCGAAACACACCCCGCAAGTTGATGCTCTCCAGCCTGGTGGGCGCAATCTTCCCGATCAGTTCCGGTGGAATGACCTGGCGGCGGTTCGACCAGCGATCCAGGACCGCCTGCATCTGTGAGGTATTCCACGCCATCACGATGTTGGCCATCAGGCTCAACGCATCGGCCACAGCCTGCATTTCATCGACACGTTTGGCCTGCGCCGGGCTGATCCGGCCGGTATAAATGGCGCGCTTGAGGGCGTTAACAGCCTCGCCCCGATTGAGCACCCGGCGCAACTCGTTCCTGAAAGCGTCCTTGACAAAGTAGTCAGCCAAAAACGCCGTACGCAGCAACCGCCCCAATTGCACGCCAGCCTCATAGATTGGATCGCCCTGGGCGGCAGAACCGAACCGCGCAAGAGCTGCCACCGCACTGGCATGTCCGCTCATGACCGAGGCTGCCAGGTGCACCAGACTATCCCAATGCTTTTCGATCAAAGCGACGTCGACATTGGCTTCGCACACCGCAGCGATTTCTGCGGGCACTTTGGTGCCGCGTGGCACAAAGAGGTGGCGCTGTTTGAGTTCCTTCAACCGCGGGCAAAGATCAAAACCAAGCAAACGGGCATGTGACATGGCAAAGTCGGTGTAGCCATGGGTATCCACAGCAAGCTGGCTGGTCTCCAGCTTTTCTTGGCGGATGACACCTTCAATGGCCACGCCCGCCTGGCGCTCATTGAGCACAAAGGGCTGCGCATGGAAGATGCCCCACCGGTCTTTTACATGGGAGTAGATTCCAATGGAAGGTGTGTTGCGCCGAGGATCAAGCCGGGCTTGCCACACCCGTTTGGTGGTCTCCATGGTCATCATGTCAGAAGATGCCAAATCGGACCGCCCCCAGGTGGCGGCAATCGGGTGTCGCTGCATGAATTCCAGCACAGCCTGGCAGGCCTGGCTCAGACGCCGTTCGTCCCGCGCCCAGCGCATGGCCTGGCGAATGCTGGTGGCAGACAATTGCGGAATCATGCGCGCGCATTCGACCGCAGTCAGACTGGTGCCGTGGGCCATGATGCCGGCATAGACCATCAGCAGCTCGTCGGTAGAGCGCGGCTCACGTCCGAGCATGATCCAGCTAAAGCGCACCTGGGCGTCAACGGCCAGAATCACTTCCGGCAATTGAACCTCACCGATGCGGTGATCCAAAGCCGCGCGCAGCTTGGTCACTTCTGGGTCTTCGTCCTCTGCGGGCAATGGCGACAAATGGAGTTCATCATCCACGCGCAGTACGCCACTGCGGGCTGCAGCGGCCACCGCATCGACACCGGCAGTTACTCTGGCCAGCAAAGGCTTCAAGAAAGTGGCAGCCTTGCTGGGTAACGATAGACGGGCATAGTGTTTCTTGGACTCTGCCTGCCAACGCTCGTCCGTGAAGAACAAGCGCGCACGACCCCGAAAGCTCAGGCTGTGCTCAATCCAGACCGAGCCATTGCGCACCGCGCGGCGCAGGGCAAACAGGGTGGCCACCTCCAACGCCTGAAACGCCCGTTCCCGGTCTGGGCTGGAGATCGAAACCTGCCAGATCATTCCCAGACTTGGTGCCACCACTTCAACTGGCAGCTTTCTGGATCCTTTGAGATATAAAGCTTGCAGCTTGGCAAGGTACTCGATGGCAGGATGCTCGCCGGTGGCCTGCCAGGGCAGCTTTGCAATGGCGACGAGCAACGACCGCACGGGGCGAATTCCATCAATCAATCCCTCGCGGACCAGGGAGGCCCTGCTCGGTGGTTTGCGTTTCTGGGTTTCGGTGATCAAGGCTTCAAGACGGGCACGCAACTCAGCATCTGGCACCGCACCTTGCGCGCTCAAGGCAACAAGTTCGCCGAGCAGCGTTTTGTACATTGCGGCCCAATTGACGGTAGCGGGGACATCGGCGGCAGCCTGACGCCACAGATCGGCGATCCGGCGCTGCACCATAAGGATCAACTGGTCTGTGGTGGTGAACAGGCAATACCGAAGAAAGCATGCGACCTCCACGGTGCGCGCTGGCTCTTTGATCTTGGCTCCGGCTGAGGGCGGCCTGGAGACAAGTCGGCGCGCGTAGCGGCGCAAGATGAGATCGGGGATGTCTGCCAGGTGCTTATGAACGTCCAGCGTGTAAAGCAGGTCGATGCGCTCCAGTACCTCGCTGATTTGGCGGGTTGAGTGTTTCGCCGGTGCAGCCCATAGCCAACTCTGCTGGGTTTGTCCATCTGGGCGCAGCTCTGAAACTGAGGCTCGCCAGCGATCAAGTGTTGCTGGATCAACGCTGGCGGCGATGGCGGTGCCTGTTTCAACTTCAAGCTGGGCAAGTGCCGCCGCAATCAGTGTCCGAATTGCCCGCTCGTGCACGATCACCAGCTTGTTCTTGTACAGCCATTGACGCGCCCGCACGAGTAGCTGATCGCGGTCGGCGCAGCGCGCCACTTCGTCGCGCAGTTCACGTACCAGTGAGCGGCGCTGGTGCTCGCTCATCCACTGGAATCCAAGGACCGTGCAGGCTACTTGTTGGTGATCGAATAGCGTGCGCCCGCGTTCATACATGGCTCTCAGCGAGGCGACTTCTGGTGCTGCAATGCCAAGCTCGTTGCCAAGGTGGCGCCACAAGGCTACTGGAATTACCCGAAAGGCACCGAGCAAACGCCCACTCATGCGCAGGAAACCAATATGGAGCGCCAGACCAAGCTTGTGGGAATCACCTCGGCGTGCATTGATTGCGTCGCGCTCGGCACCATCGAAGGTGAAAAATGCCTTCATCTCGAAGTCGCTGATATCGCGGGGGAGCCCACGCATCCCCAAAAACGTTGTGTGCCAACCCTGCATCGTGAACCTCAAAAGTGGGAGGCCACCATACCCGTTTACAAAGCGAACAGGAAAGTCAATGAAATCAACGGTCTACCCAGACCACCCCCGCGCCAGTGCTAGCTTTGCGTACCGTCACTTATTGCACTGAAAACGAGGAGACCCCTAGTCCACGAGACGGCGGACCCCCTCGACGGCGGTGCCGCGCACGCTGGCGGGCAGTTGGAGTGCGCGCGCGACCAGGCGGGCCACGGCGGGGTGGCTCGGCTGAACATCGGCGGCGGCGGACTGCGGCGCACGCGGCTTGGATGGGGGCGCGTCGGTATCGGCCTTGCGCGCTTCGGCCTGGCCCAAGTCGAAGGCCTTGAGGCTGGGCTTGACACCGACACCACCGCGTTCGATGGTCTCTTCGAACTGCTTGCAGCTGAACGGCAGCACCCCCGAGCCGCTCAGGGCGCCGAACAGGACCGCACTGAGCACGCTGCCGGTGCGCTCGGCGGCCTCGGCCATGTCGAAGCTGATGAAGCGCCTGGCCGCCCGTCCGGCCTGTCGCAGGAGAGCGGCGCTGTCGACCCGGCCGTCACCCATCGCCGATTTCTCGGCGATCGAGTAGACGCGGTGCGTGGAAGTGATCAGCGTCGTGTTGTGCGACGTCACGAAGCCCCGCTGGACGGCCCGGCCGGCTTCCATGAGCTCGGAGGCCAGCACGATGTCCACATCCCCGGGCAGTGGCGCCTGGGCGAGCACGGGCGCCCGCGCTCCTGGAACGTCGGCGCCAGGGAACAATTCCACGTAGTAGATCGTCGCACCGGTGCGCTGCGCGACTCCGGGCACGGAGGTGGTCTGGGCGAACCAGCCATTGGCTTCGCCGAGGTCGACGATCCAGTCGGCAAGCACGCCACCGCCTTCGCCACCCATCGCCAGGACGGCGATCTTGATCGGTTCGGTCAGCGTCGCTGGAGGAAGGTCACGGGGGCTCATGGTTCTGGTTGAAGCGAGAGAGGTGGAACGGTTGGTGCATCGGCGTTGGGGCTCGGCTTGCGGTGCGGCATGCCGTTCAGAAGGCGTAGCGGGCGCGGCGGCGGGCATCGCCGCGCTGCAGCCAGCCGATCACGGCGGTGCGCACGCGCTGGAGCAGCCGGTCCCAGCGTGTCGGGTTGCTCACGATCTGGGCGCGGTAGAACGAAGGACAGAGCACGGCTGCATGCGCGACTTCGCCGCAGTTGCCGCAGCCCACGCAGCTGTCGATGACCATGGCCACCGGGTCGGTGCGCAGCGGATCCGGGTTGTCTCGGATGGAGAGCGAGGGGCAGCCCGACAGCCGGATGCAGGAATGGTCGCCCGTGCAGGTGTCGGGATCGACGCCGAAGCGTTCCCGCACCACGCGCTGGCCGTCGGCGAGCGCCTGGCGCACCTGCTTCTTCTCGCGGCGCTGCCGGTTGAGCATGCATTCGCTCTGGGCGATGAGCACCTTGGGGCCTTGCTCGGGCGTGGTCAGCGCCTCGCGCAGCGTGGCCATCATGGCCTTCAGGTCATAGGTGCGCTTGATGGTGCGCACCCAGTCGACGCCCACGCCCTTGACGGCGCGCTCGATCTCGTGGCCCGTGCTGCGCGTTGGATTGAGCGCGCGCGAGGACGGAATGTCCTGGCCGCCGGTGGCCGAGCTGTAGTTGTTGTCGACGATGACGGTCAGATTGTCGCTGCGGTTGAAAACCGCGTTGGCGATGCCGGAGGTCAGGCCGTTGTGCCAGAAGCCGCCATCACCCATGATCGAGATCGCCCGCTTGGCGGCTGGGGCGCTGCCCGGGGCGACGGTGAAGGCAGCCGAGCTGGCGCTGCCCAAACCGTAGCCCATGGTCGTGCTGCCCAGGTTGAATGGCGGCAAGATGGAGAACAGGTGGCAGCCGATGTCGGCGCTGATGTGGTGCGCGCCCAATTCGCGCTCGATCAGCTTGATGGCGGTGAAGATCGGCCGCTCCGGGCAGCCGGTGCACAGGCCCGGAGGGCGTGGATGCACGGTCTCGCTCAACGGCGGGAGGTCGTCAGCTGCGGCAAGCCATCCTTGCTGGTACGCCATGATGCTGCCCACGGGGCTGCCCACGGGGATGCGGTTGCCATCGCCATCGTCCTGGGCATCGTCCTCCAGGTCGCCATCGGCGAAGGCCAGGGCTGGCTGGCGCATCGCCGGCGCCGGAGCTGCGGGCGGTGCGGCGGGCACCGCGATCACGGGAATGCCGATGGGACGCTGGCGCCGTTCGGGCTGGGCCTGGGGTTCGACGAAACCATAGCGCTCCAGGAAGGCGCGCACGCCGGCGAGCACCGTGGCCGTGTTGTAGTCGCCTGCCAGCGGCAGCACGTCCTTGCCGTGCAACTTGGTGTCGATGTCCAGTTGCCGCAGGATGTTGGCCACGTTCTGCTCGACGAAGTTCGGCTGTCCTTCTTCGACGACCAGCACGGCGCGCTTGCCACGGCAGAATCGCTCGAATTCGGCGTCCACCAGCGGATAGGCCACGTTCATGACGTACAGCGGGATCTTCGAGTCGCCATGCACGTTCGCTAGACCGAGCTTCTGCAGGGCACGGATCAGGGTGTTGTAGCCGCCGCCTTGCAGCGCGATCCCGACATCGGCCATGTCCTCCGCGAAGAATTCGTTGAGGCAGCGCTCCTCGATGAAGCGGATGGCCGCGGGCCAGCGCTGCTCGATCTTCTCGCGCTCGTGCAGGAAGGAGGCCGGCGGCAGCACGATGCGGTTGACGTCGCGCGCGGGGTTCTCCAGGGCATCCTTGACCGTGAAGGCCGGCCGGCGGTTGGCCCCGGAGATGAAATGCCCGTGCAGGTGGCAGGAGCGGATGCGCATCTGCAGCATCACGGGCGTGTGGCTGGCCTCGGACAGCTCGAAGCCGTCCTTGACCGACTGGACGATGCTGGGCAGGTTGGGCCGGGGGTCGAGCAGCCACATCTGCGACTTCATCGCAAAGGCGTGGCTGCGCTCCTGCATGATCGATGAGCCCTCGCCGTAGTCCTCGCCCACGATGATCAGCGCGCCACCGGTGACGCCGCCGGAGGCCAGGTTGGCCAGGGCATCGGAGGCGACGTTGGTGCCGACGGTGGCTTTGAAGGTGATGGCGCCGCGCAGCGGGTAGTTGACGGAGGCCGCCAGCGTGGCTGCGGCGGTCGCCTCGCTGGCGCTGTTCTCGAAGCGGATGCCGTGGTCGGCGAGGATGTCCTGCGCGTCGGCCAGCACGTCCATCAGGTGCGAGATCGGCGAGCCCTGGTAGCCGGCCACGTAGGCCACGCCCGATTCCAGCAGCGCCTTGGTCACCGCCAGGATGCCTTCGCCGCGGAACACCTCGCCTTCGCCCAGCCTGAGCTTCTTGACTTCCTCGACGAATGATCGCTCTGCCATCGTGTTCTCCTGTCTTGCTTCGGGTGCTCCGAGCCTTCCGATGAAGGCGACATTTGTGAAGCTTCGCGAGTCGGTGCGCTTCAGCCGGTGCAGCGTTCTGGGTCGATCAAGTGCCATGCCGGCCGCAACCCGCTCGGCGGGATTGGTGTTTTCCCGGATGTACGCATCATTTTTGATCTATGATAATAAAAAAAGACGGTGAATTTGAAGGGTTTTCCCCTAGATCATCAAGTATCGCCGACTAATATAATTAGCCGCAAATAACCTAGGAGACGCGATGAGCGGGAAATTCATTGAAAAGCACGGCATCTGGTCGGATACCCAGAAAGCCGCAGCAGCAGACGTCCTGAATAAAATTGAGAAAGCGGGGCTGCAGATGGTTCGGTTGTCTTGGCCGGATCAGTACGGACTGCTGCGCGGAAAAATGCTGTCGGTCGCCGCGCTCAAGTCGGCATTCGCCAGCGGCTCGGAGATCACGATGGCGCCGTTCTTTTTCGATACCGCCAGCGCCATCGTATTCAACCCTTTCTCTGCCGACGGGGGCCTCGGCAGCGCCGAACTGGCCGGCAGCCCGAACGTCGTGATGGTCCCGGACCCCACCACGTTTCGCATCCTGCCCTGGGCGGATCGCACCGGCTGGATGCTGGCCGACCTTTACATGACCAGTGGGCGCCCGTTCGCGTTGAGTCCGCGCGCCATCCTGAAAAAGGCGCTGGCCGAGATGCAGGACCTGGGCTACGACTACCAGGCCGGCCTCGAGGTCGAGTGGTATCTGACGCGCATCGTCGATCCCTGCCTGGAGCCCGAAACCCTTGGCGGCCCCGGAACGCCTGCGGCGCCTCCCAAGGTGATGCCGGTGGCCAAAGGGTATTCGTACCTGCTGGAGAACCACCTGGACGAGGTCGAGCCCATCATGGCCGAGGTGCGCCAGCACCTGTTGGCCCTGGGGATGCCCCTGCGCAGCATCGAGGACGAGTGGGCGCCGAGCCAGATGGAGACCACCTTCGACGTGATGCCCGGCCTGGAAGCGCCTGCCGCATTAGCCTCGCGCGATCATTCCATTTCATTTCAACCAAGGCGCCAGGGAGATGCCGATGCATAGGGCCATATTTGCTCATTCGCTGCTCGCCGCCATGATGATCGTCGAGCCCGCCCGTGGCGCGCCGGCGCCTCTGTTGGACACTGCCACATCATCCGGTCCGGACCTGATTCTGGCAAACGGACACGTCAAAACACCAGATGGATGGGCGGAAGCGCTGGCGGTCCATGAAGGGGTGATCATCGCGGTCGGATCTTCGGAAGAGGTCGCCAGGCTACGAAAAGACGGCACCCGGACCATTGATCTGGGTGGCCGCACCGTATTGCCTGGGCTGCACGATCTGCACGTGCATCCCATTTATGCCGGGGTGCGCGAGGCACAGTGCAAGATTCCGCAGGGGTCGAACCTCGAACGGACGCTCAACCTCGTAAGGGCCTGTGTCGACAAAGCCAAGCCGGGAGACTGGATCATCGGCGGTCAATGGGATGCTTCGGCACTGGGCAAGATCCCCAACCGAGCCATGCTCGACAAGGTGGCACCCAACAATCCAGTCTATCTGGAGGACACCAGCGGCCACAGCAATTGGGTGAACAGCCAGGTGCTGAAGCTGGCTGGTGTCACCAAAGAGACTCCCAACCCTCCTGGCGGCATCTTCGAGCGCGATGCTGATGGCGTGCCGAGCGGCGTGCAAAGGGAGTCCGCCGTCGATGTCATCTCGCGCATCACCCCCAAGCCGACGTTGGCGCAGGCAGAAGCTGGCCTTAGATGGTCGCTGCAGCAGATGCTGTCGTTCGGCATCACCTCCTTTACCGAAGCCGCTGTCGGCTTCACCGCCGGAGGGGCAACCGAGCTTGCGACCTATGCCGCTATCGCCGATGCTGGTCAGCTGAAGCAAAGGGTGCGCTTGTGCATCACGTGGGCGCCGGGCGTCCCTTCGACCCTGTCGGCGATTGCATCTCGCAACATTTATTCGCGGAATCGACTGGCGGCCGATTGCGTCAAGATCTTTCTCGATGGTGTTCCGACTGATAGTCATACAGCCGGCATGCTGGAGCCCTATGCGGGCGGAGTTGGTGGGCGCAACGATGAAGCCAGCCGCATGGGTCTGTTGCTGATACAGCAAGATGTCCTCGACAAGGCGGTTGCCGATTTCGACAGGCAGGGGCTAACAGTGAAGTTCCACGCAGCGGGAGATGCCGCGGTGCGTGAAGGGCTCAACGCCATCGAGGCTGCCCGCAAGGCCAATGGTTTTACGCCCAATATGCACAATGTCGGACATAATGTATTCGTTGCTCCCGGGGACATCAAGCGGGCACGAGCGATCGGTGCGACCTTCGAGGTTTCCCCTTATCTCTGGGGTCCCACTCCGATCAACGACGACATCACCAAGGCGGTGGGGCCGGAAACGATCGAGCGGGTTTGGCCGGTGCGCGAAATGCTGGAGGCCGATGCCTTGGTCGTGCCGGGCTCCGACTGGTCGGTTGTCCCGTCGGTCAATCCCTGGATAGGCCTGGAGCAGTTGGTTACGCGCCAAAGGTCCGGTGGCAGCGCGGATAGCTTTGGCAAATCCGAGGCGATCAGCTTTGAGCAGGCATTCCGCATCTTCACCGAAAATTCGGCACGGCAGGAAGGAATGGGAAACAAGGTGGGGCGCATCGTTCCGGGAATGCTCGCTGACATTATCGTCACCAATCAAAACCCGTTTGCCGTCCCGCCCACGAAGATCCACGAGACGCGAGTGGACATGACCTTCATTGAGGGCGAGCTGGTCTATCGGGCCGATGTTGGCGAGCCGGCGAAATGAGTGGGGCGTCGAGATGACGGGCCCGCTATCACGCCCACAGCCAATGAAAACCTGACGAAGCGGGGAATCTTGAGCTTCAAGTGGCGGAACGTCGCGTCATCTGAACGTCGGGGAATCTGTTGCAATCGGTCCAGCAGGGGGACGAGGCATGAATGAATGCAGTCTGACGCACGGCCCAGCAGACCGTTCTGCCTTGAGCTGACCAGCACCGTTGTCGAAGTCCTTCGGGCGACGTCATCGCGGGATGAACTTGTCACCTTGATGGAGGCGGTCGTCCGCGAGATGGGCTTCCGGCATTACGCGCTGGTGCATCACGACGACCTGCGGACGCCGCGACCCGACCGTGTCGATTTAAGGGACTATCCGCCAGCGATCATGGAGCGGCTCGTGACCCAGCGTCGCTTCAGGCGCGATCCCGTTATCCGCGGATGCATCTTTGCCGACAGTGCATTCCTCTGGTCCGACCTGCCTCGGATCATTCGCCTGGACCAGCAGGATCGCACGAGCCTGGAACGTGGCGCACAAGAGGGGCTGAACGAAGGCATCACGGTGCCGCATGTCCGGCTCGGCGAGCGTATGGGTTCCTGTACATTCGCAGGAATGTGCCGCCCCGAGCGTGCGCAGTTGTTCCTCGGTGCTGCGCAGATGATCGGTGTCTTTGCTTTCCAGGCGGCCCGCCGGCTGCTCTGCGGGGAGTTGCCGACTGTCCCATGCCGGCCGAGACTGCACCCGCGCCCGCGTGATTGTGTCATTCTGGCGGGACGCGGATATTCCAATAAGGAGATTGCCCGCGCGCTAGCTCTCACGCCTCGCACGGTTGATGGCTATCTGACCGAAGCGCGCCGCCTGTTTGGCGCGCAAGACCGCACCGAGCTCGTCGTGAGCGCCGTGCTTGCCGGGGAAATCGGTCTGGACGAGCTGAGGGCTCGTCAACCCGAGTAATCACTCGGTCTATTTCGGGCCGCTCATCGCTGCTCTCTTCCGGCACGACAGGTCTATGCCGGGAGAAACCTCTATGATCCATGTTATCGAAAATGATTTGGCAGCGGACAGCCAGCCGCTGCTTTGTTCGATGTTCGCCGACCGCAAGCGTCTTTTCGTCGACCTGTTCGGTTGGGATGTCCCGGTGGTCGATGACCAGTACGAGATCGACCAGTTCGACAATGCTCATACTGTCTATTTCATCGTCTCTGACGCACGCGGTGAGCATCAAGCCTCTATCCGGCTCTTTCCCAGTACCCATCCGCACATGCTTGGTACGCTCTTTTCTAATCTCTGCCCATTCGGGGTCCCCGTGGGCAATACGACCTGGGAAACCACGCGGCTATGTCTGCCCCAGCGACACGGTGCTGCCCGGAGACTCAAACTGCGCAACATGCTGTTCTCGGCAGTCGTAGATTTTGCGCTGGAGCGCGGGATCGAGCGCTTGACTGGCCTCATCCCCGATCCGTTCCGCAAGGAAGTCCTCGCGATGGGCTGGCAGGCCGAGCCGCTCGGGCCCGCCGTGCATCTCCCAGGCGGAGCGATCGGCGCCTTCCTCATCCATGTCCGTCCGGACACGCCCGAGCGGCTTCGCTGGACGGGTGTCTATGCCGATGCTGCCGATCGGGTGTCGGCATGAGCGCCGCCGTCGATCGCCACGCCGCGATGCTCGCGCGCGATGGCTGGTGCGTGTTCGGGCGCGGCGTCGAGCCTGCCCTGATCGCTGGCATCGAGGCGGATCTGAACCCTCGCTTCGCTGCGACACCGCTATGCCAAGGGGCATTCTACGGCGACAGGACGAAGCGTTTCGGATCGCTGCTGACCCGCTCGTCGGCGATCGAACGCCTGGCGAGGCATCCGCTGATCCTGGAGATCGTCGAGCAGATGCTCCTGCCATGGTGCGAGCGGATCGCGCTCAATCTGACCCAGGCCATCGAGATCCACCCCGGTGCTCTGCCCCAGCTGCCGCACCGCGACCAGGACATGTGGCAAGGGCCCAAAGGCAGCCTCGAATATCTCGTCAACGTAATGTGGCCGTTGACCACCTTCACGCGGGAGAACGGCGGCACGCGAATCTGGACGGGAAGCCACCTCGAGCAGGACATTCCGGTGCTTGCCGAAGAGGACGTGGTCGTGCCAACGGTGTCGCCGGGCGACGCCCTGATCTTCCTCGGCTCCACCCTGCATGGCGGTGGCGGCAATGCCAGCGCGGCGCCTCGGCGCGGCATCGTCATCAGCTACTGCCTCGGCTGGCTGAAACCCTTCGAGCTGCAATGGCTAGTCTACCCACCACAGGTAGCGCGCCACTTCTCGCCGGAACTGGCTGCGCTCGTCGGCTACGCCCAGCACCGCCCCAACCTCGGCAATGTCGAGGGCCAATGCCCCTCGATCCTGTTGCGAGACAGAGTGCCGGACCATCTGCCGTCGATCGACGCGCTGCGGCCCGACCAGGCCGAAGCGGCCGAGATGTTCATCCGCTCCCAGATGGGCGAGATGGGCTGACGAACGCCGTGAGCGGGACCGCGCATCTGCCGGACTGGCGCGACCGGGCGGCCTATGATGCCATCCCGGCGCTGGGCCGCGATGCACTTGCCTGGGAAGTACTGCGCCGGAATTCTGCTTATTGGCGATTTGCCGCGGCCAGCGCGTTGACCGCGGAGATACCCGCAGGCGAGCCCGGCTCCGCGGGCGAATGGGGGCTGCACTTTCCCTGAGAATCCGGAGCTCGATTGCGTCCACGCGGCACCCATGTGGAGAGCGGACGTCGATGCGCGCGTGCTGTTGGTCGGGGCGAGAGCGACGACCCGGCTCGATGCCACGGACATTCGCCGCTTCGATTCGCGCATCCTCCCGGATGCGGATGGCGAGCACGTCCGCTTCATCGCCCATGGCGAGATATTTCGCCTGGATGTTGTCTCGGGGACCGTAATGTCAGGTCCCGTCCACCTGACCTACCTGCTCGCACAGGATGGGCGGCTAGCCCAGCAGATGGACACTATCCGGCGACTTGAGCATAGACTTGCGGGAACTGAACCTAGCGCGGTCGAGAGGGCTTCCAGGGTAATACGATCGGCCACGGCGCTGCGCGCGCGCGATGCCCGCGCGGATGGCGCATCCCTCAGGGAAATCGCGACCGAACTGTTGGAGGGCGGCGAATGGCCTGGGCCGGGAGAATACCGCAAGTCCGCCATACGCCGGTTGGTCGCAATGGGTGAAAGCTTGGTCAGGCAGGGACCGCTGCCGATCCTGACCTGGTGACCCGACGGCTAATTCTTCAGGACTTCTGGCGGAAGGTCGTTCATCAGCAGGACGTAGGTTTCGATGCCGAGAGGTTTTGCGATCTCATCGAGCCGGTCGATAGTGACACTATACTTCTGACGTTCGAGAGCGCTGATGTAAGTTCGATCGACCATCGCGGCATCTGCCAGCGCTTCCTGTGACAAGCCTCTCGCGGCACGTAGAACGCGCAAATTGTGGGCAAGAGTCTTCCGGCTCGACATAAGCGATGTTGAGCCCGCTTGCGGGCCTTTTAGCCATGGCGTAAGGTCTCCAAATTGATGAGCAAACACCACATTTGGAGTTTCTTGTGCTGCGGAATGTCGCGCCAAGTGGTCAGGTAACGGGCTATGATCGGCAAACCCTTCCGATTTACGCCGAGTTGCTCGACGCCGACGCTGCCGGCATGGGCTGGGCCGAAGGAGCACGACTGATCCTCGGCCTCGACGTCGCGGCCGATGGCGAGACCGCGCGAAAGTGCTGGGAAAGCCATCTTGCCCGCGCCCACTGGATCGTCGGTGAGGGGCTTGGTTCCGCACTGGAGGCGTTCGGCCGGAAATCCGAACAGGCTGGTTAAGCCCAAAGTTTAATTTGGCGCCTCGCGCTTCGGGCGGGTCTGCGCCGCCCCGTCGGCACCCTGCCCTCTCACCCGGGTGTGTCGAAATGCGAGTGCCGGTTTTCGACACTCCCCGCGCGCGCGATCCGTCGGCATCACCCGATCCACCCGCCGCGCGTCGCGGCGCGATACATTTGGATCGAAGCCATGAACGACGATGATCAAGTCGCCCGCGCGGGCCTCGCACTGCGCGGCTCCCCTTTCTTGAGCCCCGAACAGGCCGCACACTATCTTGGCGTTTCGGTGCGGACGCTCCAGGAACATCGCAGCGCCGGCACCGGTCCGCGCTTCCGGCGCCATTGCCGCCATGTCCGCTATCATATCGACGATCTCGATTGCTGGTCGCTGGGCGCCCGCGGGGAGCGCGATCGTGATTGAGCGCCACACCGCGGCTGCCGCGCTCGCGCGCTGGGGCCAGAGCCTTCGCTTCGCCCGATCGCGGCGGCGGCGCTTTGCGCGCCGCGGCCTCGCCCTTGGTGGGCTCGCGGCCGCGCTCGCCGCCACGATCGCGCTCCCGCCGCGCCCCTTCCTTGTCTGGAATGCCAGCGCGAGCGCACCGATCGGGCTCTACCGTGTCGGGGGGACCGATCTCGCGACCGGCGATATGGTCATCGCCTGGCCGCCAGCTCCTGCCCGCGATTTCGCCGCGCGCCGGCACTATCTGCCCGCCAACGTGCCGCTGGTGAAGCGCGTCGCGGCCGAACCTGGTGATACCGTTTGCGCGCTCGGGCAGGAGATATTCGTCGATGGCCGCTGGATCGCGAACCGCCTGATCCGCGATGGCGCGGGCCGCCCGATGCCGTGGTGGACCGGCTGCATCACGCTCCGGCGCGGGGCGATGTTGCTGCTGATGGCCGATAGCCCCGCCTCGTTCGACGGGCGCTATTTCGGTCCAACGGACCGCGGCGATATCGTCGGCAAAGCAACCTTGCTGTGGGCGCGCTGAGATCGCTCGCCATCGCGCTAGCGCTGCTGGTAGCAACGTCGGCGCATGCGGAACTGGTCGAGCGTTGGCGTCCCTATATCGATGAAGCATCGGCCCGGTCAGGCATCCCGGCGGCATGGATCGAACGCGTCATGCGCGCCGAGAGCGCCGGAAAGACGATTTTGAATGGGCGGCCGATCACCAGCCGGGCCGGTGCGATGGGCCTGATGCAGCTCATGCCCGGCACATGGGCACAGGTGCGTGCGGCGCTTCGACTTGGAGCTGATCCGCACGACCCACACGACAACATTGTCGCGGGCGCTGCCTATCTGCGGTTGATGTACGACCGGTTCGGCTATCCCGGGCTGTTCGGGGCCTATAATGCCGGGCCCGCGCGTTACGCCGAGCATCTCGCGACGGGCCGAACGCTTCCCGGCGAGACGCGTGCCTATCTCGCGTCGGTGGGCGGTGTGACCGCGCAGCGGCCAGACTCAATGCAAACGGTGCCGGTGAACCCGATCTTCTTCGCCCTGCGATCGGCGCCATCCGGCAAGACCAGCGATCGAGCGGGTTCCCCGACACTCTTCGTGCCGCTCAGCACGGAATCGTTCGCTTCGGCTGAATCGCAACCGTGAAGCTAGCCTCGGCGCCCCCTCACTTGGCTGCGTTCACCTCGGCCGCCCAGCGTTGAGCATAGCCTTCGGGAAGGACAGCATCATGTGGCGTCATCGTGAAGCGGGGTCTCCTCGTTTTCAGTGCAATAAGTGACGGTACGAAAAGCTAGCACTGGCGCGGAGGTGGTGTTGGTAGATCGTTGATTTCATTGACTTTCCTGTTCACTTTCAAATCTGCGATTCGTGGCGTCAAACCGTGGTCGGTTTCATCCATTGGTGCCAGTTATCGATGCATTTGGCCGCGAAGGCAGGATTTGGTCAGCATAGCGGTCAACCGGGAAGCGAAACACACCCCGCAAGTTGATGCTCTCCAGCCTGGTGGGCGCAATCTTCCCGATCAGTTCCGGTGGAATGACCTGGCGGCGGTTCGACCAGCGATCCAGGACCGCCTGCATCTGTGAGGTATTCCACGCCATCACGATGTTGGCCATCAGGCTCAACGCATCGGCCACAGCCTGCATTTCATCGACACGTTTGGCCTGCGCCGGGCTGATCCGGCCGGTATAAATGGCGCGCTTGAGGGCGTTAACAGCCTCGCCCCGATTGAGCACCCGGCGCAACTCGTTCCTGAAAGCGTCCTTGACAAAGTAGTCAGCCAAAAACGCCGTACGCAGCAACCGCCCCAATTGCACGCCAGCCTCATAGATTGGATCGCCCTGGGCGGCAGAACCGAACCGCGCAAGAGCTGCCACCGCACTGGCATGTCCGCTCATGACCGAGGCTGCCAGGTGCACCAGACTATCCCAATGCTTTTCGATCAAAGCGACGTCGACATTGGCTTCGCACACCGCAGCGATTTCTGCGGGCACTTTGGTGCCGCGTGGCACAAAGAGGTGGCGCTGTTTGAGTTCCTTCAACCGCGGGCAAAGATCAAAACCAAGCAAACGGGCATGTGACATGGCAAAGTCGGTGTAGCCATGGGTATCCACAGCAAGCTGGCTGGTCTCCAGCTTTTCTTGGCGGATGACACCTTCAATGGCCACGCCCGCCTGGCGCTCATTGAGCACAAAGGGCTGCGCATGGAAGATGCCCCACCGGTCTTTTACATGGGAGTAGATTCCAATGGAAGGTGTGTTGCGCCGAGGATCAAGCCGGGCTTGCCACACCCGTTTGGTGGTCTCCATGGTCATCATGTCAGAAGATGCCAAATCGGACCGCCCCCAGGTGGCGGCAATCGGGTGTCGCTGCATGAATTCCAGCACAGCCTGGCAGGCCTGGCTCAGACGCCGTTCGTCCCGCGCCCAGCGCATGGCCTGGCGAATGCTGGTGGCAGACAATTGCGGAATCATGCGCGCGCATTCGACCGCAGTCAGACTGGTGCCGTGGGCCATGATGCCGGCATAGACCATCAGCAGCTCGTCGGTAGAGCGCGGCTCACGTCCGAGCATGATCCAGCTAAAGCGCACCTGGGCGTCAACGGCCAGAATCACTTCCGGCAATTGAACCTCACCGATGCGGTGATCCAAAGCCGCGCGCAGCTTGGTCACTTCTGGGTCTTCGTCCTCTGCGGGCAATGGCGACAAATGGAGTTCATCATCCACGCGCAGTACGCCACTGCGGGCTGCAGCGGCCACCGCATCGACACCGGCAGTTACTCTGGCCAGCAAAGGCTTCAAGAAAGTGGCAGCCTTGCTGGGTAACGATAGACGGGCATAGTGTTTCTTGGACTCTGCCTGCCAACGCTCGTCCGTGAAGAACAAGCGCGCACGACCCCGAAAGCTCAGGCTGTGCTCAATCCAGACCGAGCCATTGCGCACCGCGCGGCGCAGGGCAAACAGGGTGGCCACCTCCAACGCCTGAAACGCCCGTTCCCGGTCTGGGCTGGAGATCGAAACCTGCCAGATCATTCCCAGACTTGGTGCCACCACTTCAACTGGCAGCTTTCTGGATCCTTTGAGATATAAAGCTTGCAGCTTGGCAAGGTACTCGATGGCAGGATGCTCGCCGGTGGCCTGCCAGGGCAGCTTTGCAATGGCGACGAGCAACGACCGCACGGGGCGAATTCCATCAATCAATCCCTCGCGGACCAGGGAGGCCCTGCTCGGTGGTTTGCGTTTCTGGGTTTCGGTGATCAAGGCTTCAAGACGGGCACGCAACTCAGCATCTGGCACCGCACCTTGCGCGCTCAAGGCAACAAGTTCGCCGAGCAGCGTTTTGTACATTGCGGCCCAATTGACGGTAGCGGGGACATCGGCGGCAGCCTGACGCCACAGATCGGCGATCCGGCGCTGCACCATAAGGATCAACTGGTCTGTGGTGGTGAACAGGCAATACCGAAGAAAGCATGCGACCTCCACGGTGCGCGCTGGCTCTTTGATCTTGGCTCCGGCTGAGGGCGGCCTGGAGACAAGTCGGCGCGCGTAGCGGCGCAAGATGAGATCGGGGATGTCTGCCAGGTGCTTATGAACGTCCAGCGTGTAAAGCAGGTCGATGCGCTCCAGTACCTCGCTGATTTGGCGGGTTGAGTGTTTCGCCGGTGCAGCCCATAGCCAACTCTGCTGGGTTTGTCCATCTGGGCGCAGCTCTGAAACTGAGGCTCGCCAGCGATCAAGTGTTGCTGGATCAACGCTGGCGGCGATGGCGGTGCCTGTTTCAACTTCAAGCTGGGCAAGTGCCGCCGCAATCAGTGTCCGAATTGCCCGCTCGTGCACGATCACCAGCTTGTTCTTGTACAGCCATTGACGCGCCCGCACGAGTAGCTGATCGCGGTCGGCGCAGCGCGCCACTTCGTCGCGCAGTTCACGTACCAGTGAGCGGCGCTGGTGCTCGCTCATCCACTGGAATCCAAGGACCGTGCAGGCTACTTGTTGGTGATCGAATAGCGTGCGCCCGCGTTCATACATGGCTCTCAGCGAGGCGACTTCTGGTGCTGCAATGCCAAGCTCGTTGCCAAGGTGGCGCCACAAGGCTACTGGAATTACCCGAAAGGCACCGAGCAAACGCCCACTCATGCGCAGGAAACCAATATGGAGCGCCAGACCAAGCTTGTGGGAATCACCTCGGCGTGCATTGATTGCGTCGCGCTCGGCACCATCGAAGGTGAAAAATGCCTTCATCTCGAAGTCGCTGATATCGCGGGGGAGCCCACGCATCCCCAAAAACGTTGTGTGCCAACCCTGCATCGTGAACCTCAAAAGTGGGAGGCCACCATACCCGTTTACAAAGCGAACAGGAAAGTCAATGAAATCAACGGTCTACCCAGACCACCCCCGCGCCAGTGCTAGCTTTGCGTACCGTCACTTATTGCACTGAAAACGAGGAGACCCCCTTATCCATTGACACTTGAGGGGCGGCCTCTTCGCGCTTTTCCTTGGCGTGACAACGGTTTACGCGCGTTTTTCGGTCATGCTAACCAGGTTTTTAACCGTCTTTATAACCTTTTTATATAACCAGGTAGTTTTAACCAGAGGCTGGCGAAAAAAACGGCAACACGGCCCAAGCTACCGCGCAGCATGACCGGCCGCCGAAGGGGGGAAACCCCCCTTCTCGATCCCACCCGGCCGCAAGCGGCCTCCCATCCCCCCAGGGGCTACGCCCCTCGGCCGCCTTGCGGCCTCACCCCACAATGGAGCGCCTTCGGCGCTACGGCTTAGGAGAGCCAGGCGCAAGCGCCTGGCGGAAGGCAGTAAGTTCGAGAGCTTGCGAGGGGGCAAAGCCCCCTCACACTCCCCAACCAGGTCGCCGCGGTTCGACCGGCCGCGCGATCCTCAAGCATCGCAGCAGCTCCACCGCCGCAGGTTTTACGCCAAGGAAGGGGGTCGGCCAGCTCGGCCGGTGGCGCGGAAAGCGCCCCTCAAGTGTCAATGAAACGTGAGACGCGGGGCCAGGCCCGCGCCGATCACAAGCCGAGTTCGGAGTGAGAGCCGAGGCGCACCAGGCGCAGCGTGTCGGCGTCGGGCTTCTGGTAGATCAGCACCAGGTCGGGCTTGACGTGGCAATCCCGGTGATCCTTCCAGTCCCCGGTCAGCGCGTGGTCGCGGTGCCGAGGTTCCAGCGGCTGGTCGTCGGCGAGCGCGACCAGGACGGGCACCAGGTCGGCGTCGAGCGTGGCCCGGTGCTGCCCTTTCGCCTCGCGCTTGTAGTCGCGCTTGAACTGGCCGGTGCGCTCAATCTGCCGCATGCAGATCGGCCATCAGATCGTTGACGGTGGCGAAGCGCGGCAGCTTGCCCTTGCGGGCTTCCTTCATCGCCTCGATGGTGGTGGCGTTCGGAATCAGCGGCTCGAAGGGCAGCGCCTTGTCCTGGGCCACCTTCGTGAGCAGCAGCCGCACCGCGTCGGACACGGTAAGGCCCATCGCGGCCAGGACGGCCGCCGCTTCTTCCTTGATCGCGCCGTCGATGCGCGTTTGTACGAGCTGGTTTGCAGCCATGATTGGTTCTCCGGTTGGGTTCGTGAATTACATTGTAATGCACGCCAAGGGAAAGGGCAAGGTTTAGCGGCTAAAACGTTTAGCTAAAGTGCTTGACGATTAGGACATTTTGCCCTAATATAGCACTTGAAGGCCGGGCATTTCGCCCAGGTCAACTACCGGAGAAAGTCCGATGAACACCCAAGAGCAACCCGTTACCGCTTCCCTGGTCGCCGAGGCCCAGCGCCTCGACTTCCTGCCCGCCTACTTCGGCCCGCGTCTGATGATGCGCGGCGAGGCCCTGGTGTATGCCTGGCTTCGCCGGCTCTGCGAACGCTACAGCGGCGCGTATTGGCACTACTACACCTTGTCGGACGGCGGTTTTTACATGGCCCCCGACCTGGCCGACCGCCTGGAGATCGAGGTGGACGGCAACGGCTTCCGAGGCGAGTTGTCGGCCGACGCCGCCGGCATTGTCGCAACCCTGTTCGCGCTGGGTCAGCTCGCGGCCGAGGCCGCCGACACGGACGCCGGCGATGCCCTGATCGACCGCTATCACTTCCTGCGCGGCTTCGCAGCCAGCCACGCCGAGGCGGCCGCGATCTACCGGGCTATTGACTGATGAGGGGCGGCCCCGGCTTCGGCCGGGGCTTCCAGGAGGCGACCATGACCAGGAACAACGCTCCCCAGGCACCGACGAACAGCTACGCGACGGACGGCAAGTGCCACAACGCCGAGCCGGGCACCTACGGCCACGAATGCGGCAAGCCGGCCGCATGGATCGGCACGAACCACAAGGGGTTCAGCTCGGGATTCTGCGACGACTGCAAGCGCCACGGCTACGAAGCCCGCGACGTGATCGCGTGGCGGCGTGCTGACACTTGAGGGGCCGGCCGATGGCGAAGAAACGCAAGACGCCGGCCCAGCCGGGCCAGGACTGGAACGCGCCGGCGGCCGAGCTGCTGGCCGAGCTGCCCACCGACCGCGACGAGCTGCTGGCCGCCGCCGTGGCGGCCGTGGTGGAGATCGACGCGGCGATCATGCGCGGTGACGGTGCGGCCGCCGAGGCGGCCAGCGACCGATACGAGGCCGTCATCTGGAAGATGAACGGCGGAACGCACGTGGGCAGCATGGCCGACCACGACGCGCCCGGCCAGGTCATCGAGCGCCATTGCGCGGCGGTGCCTGGCGACGTGCCCTTGTGGGGCCAGCGCGGCCAGTTCCTGGTCGCGGATGGCGACATGCGCGCCCTGGTGGAGTACGAGGCCGGCTACGGCGGGCCGCTGGGTGCCCACTTCCAGTTCCACGTCATCGACCTGGACAGGCCGTTTATCTCCGAAACGGGCTACCGCTCGCACTTCGACACGGCGCAGGGCTGCATGACGGTGGACGAGGTTGCGCGCGGCATCCTGGCTGCGCAGCGAGCCGAGAAGAAGCGCCCGGTGATGGTCGAGGCCAGCTACCGCGACCGCCTGGCCGATGCTCCCCTGCCCGCTTGGCTGGCCGGCTTGGAGCCGCCGGCGCGGCGCGCACCGGCGACCGTCCTGGTGCCGCCGGGGTTCGTCCTGGTCGATGTGGTGCTGCCCTCGCATCGGGCCTTCATCGCCAGGCGCTGGGCGGCCGAGGCCGCGACCAGGATCAAGGCGGCCAGGGCCGCCGGGTTGGACGCCAAGGGAAAAATCACCGGCGCAGGCCCGGAGCGAGATCCCGCATCGCCAGAAACGACGATGACCTGCAGCATCGTCAAAGCCGACGATGCCGAGCCGGGCGAGGGCGGGCCTGTATCGCCGGAAACAACGATGCCGCGAGCGAGCGCGGCAACCTGCAGCATCGCCAGGAATGGCGATGGAGGCCCGGCCGACCTGGTGGAGTTCAAGCCCGGCCAGCGGTGCGAGATCGTGAGCGTCCATCACCCGGTTTTCGACCGCTACATCGGCAAGCGCATCATCATCGTGAAGGTGCATCCCGACACCCGCCAGGTGTGGGCGCACGACGACAGGCCGGTAACGTACAAGACCAATCGCGCAGGCCGGCGCGTGGTCGATTCAGACCCGAGCTGCATCCAGTCGATCTACGGCTTCGACCAGTTGCGGCTTATCACTTGACCAGGAGAACGAACGAATGACGAACGACGCCAATATCCGGCTGGAGTGCTTGAAGCCGGCCGAACGCTGGGCGCAACCGACCGGCGAGGAAGTCCGAGAGGTGCTGCGCCTGGCCGGGTTCAGCGGCAGCAAGGCCGCGAAGGCGCTGGGGCTGGGCGCGAAGGGCGACCGCACGATCCGCCGCTGGATCGGCGAGGACACCCCGATTCCCTATGCGGCATGGGCGATCCTGTGCGACCAGGCCGGGCTGGGCGTGATCTGGAAAGAGGATTGACGCCAAGGGAAAGGTTTTAGCGGCTAAAGTTTAGCCTTCGGATTCCGGTAAAGCGAAAAAAGTTTAGCTAAAGTGCTTGACAGGTTAGGGCATTTTGCCCTAATATAGCACTTGAAGGCCGGGCACATTGCCCAGGTCAACTACCGGAGAAAGTCCGATGAGCGACAACAAGATTATGCCCTGGATTGACGAGCTGGAGGGCGCGGCAGCGACCGACTTCCCGGCCCGCCGTGACGAGATCGCGGCCATGATGGCCGAGGCGGCCGAGCTGGTGTGCAAAGCCGAGGAACTGCGCGGCAAGGCGTACTTCGCCGGATGCTCCCTGGAGGGGCAGGCCAAGGGCCATTGGTCGATGGAAGCCGTCGAGCAGGCCAAGCGCCGGGCCGGCTGGTAAGAGCACATGGCCCGGTCGGCAACGGCCGGGCCTATCGAGGACGCCAAGAAGGAGTATTGCGTGAGCCGAGGCAAGATCAAGGGCGGCCCCAGGTGGAGGAACGCCCCGGAGTGATCCGGGGCGCTTGGCCTGGTGCTGGCACACCGTAACCATGCTTCCGAGTGGGAGCACCCAGCATTCAACACGTAAGCGCGTGGAGGGTCAAGCTATGTCCAACATCATCAAGTTCCCCAAGGAGATCGAGCAGCCCGCCGCGCCCGCGCCGGTGGAGCCTGCCGCCGCGTCTGCTGCCCCCAACAAGGCCCCCGGTGCTGGCCTGCTGGCCGGCCTGGTCAAGTTCGTATGGGTGGCGACCGTGCTGGTCTGGCCGATCCTCAAGTGGGTGCTGTCGATTGCCACCTTCTTCCAGTTCGTGCGGATGCTCTACCACTGGAACACGCCTGGCGTGTATGCCGGTTGGTCGTTCCTGGCGTACTTCGCGGTGCTGACCGCGATCACCTACTTCGTTTCGATCTACAAGCCGAAGGGGCTTTGACATGAAAAAACAGACCCTACCCTACCCGCCGGGATTCGTGGAGCCGAACACCGGCCGGGTGGCCGTCCTGGTGCGCGAGTACGCGGCCAGCGACTTGAACGGCGATGCGCCGGCCTATTGGTACAGCGCGCAATCCGAGGAATGGGGCCTTGACCCCTGGCGACTGGTGGAAGGCGTCGATCCGCACACCGCCGGCGGTCAGTTCGACGTGTGCTTTGCCAACGGTTCGAGCCGCACGGTCGGCCCGCTGATGACGTTCTTCATGAGTGCCGCTGACGCGGCCAGGTTGAACGCCAAGAAAGAAGATCACGCGCCCATTTTTAGCCGCTAAAACGCTTGACGCGGGCGGCGAGTTTAGCTAAACTTCTGCACATGGTCGGCGGCTGGCACCGCCTTTTGTTCAACAACCGGGTGTGGAGTTTATATGGGTGTTCTCCATGAAGAAACGGCTAACCGAAGCCCAATTCCAGGCGGCGATCAAGGGCCTGGAGATCGGGCAACAGACCATCGACATAGCGCGCGGCGTGCTGGTCGATGGAAGGCCCCAGGCCGAGTTTGTGGCCTCGCTGGGGCTGACCAAGGGGGCGGTATCGCAAGCGGTCAGCCGCGTGTGGGCAGTGGCGGGGGAAGTGCTCCCGCAGGGCTTCGAGCGGGTGACGGCGGTACTGCCGGAGCATCAAGCGTTCATCGTCAAGCGTTGGGAAGCCGACGCCAAGGGAAAGAGGAAACAGGAACCCAACTCATGAAAACACTGGTCACGGCAATTCAGAAAGGCGGTCAAGGCAAGACGTTCGCAACCTGCCACCTGGCGTTCGACTTCCAGGAGCGCGGCCTTCGGGTTGCAGTGATCGACCTGGACACCCAGGGCAATGCGAGCTGGACGCTGGCCGGCCACGACTCGGGCTATCCCGCCAGTCGCATGTTCACCGCCGGCGGCGACGAGCTGCGCGCCTGGTTCGCTGACCGGGAGGATGACGGCCTGGCGCTGATCGCGGCAGACGCCAACCTGGCGAACCTGGACAAGATGGAGCTTTCCCAGGCGGCCGCCGCGCTGCGGGCCAGTGTGGCCGCGCTGGGCGAGTTCTTCGACGTGTGCCTGATCGACACGGCCCCCTCCCTTGGCGTCGCCATGACGGCGGCCGTGCTGACGGCCGACTACATGCTGTCGCCCATCGAAATGGAGGCGTACAGCTTGCAGGGCATGAAGAAGATGGTCGCGGTCATCAGCAACCTGCGCAAGCAGAACCCCAAGCTGCGCTTCCTCGGCATGGTGCCGAACAAGGTGGACGCGCGGAAGCCGCGCCACGTCAACAACCTGGCGACGTTGCAGCAGGCATACCCGCAGCTCATCTTGCCGTTCAGCATCGGCGCGCGTGACAGCATCGCCGAGGCGCTGGGCGAGCAGATGCCGGTGTGGAAGATCAAGAAGACCGCCGCGCGGAAGGCCACCCAGGAGGTGCGTGCGCTGGCGGATTACGTGTTCACGAAGATGGAGATCGCGCAATGAGCGCCAAGACCAACGCCAAGAAGAAGGAGCAGGACAAGCCGCAATCGTCCGGGCTGGGCCTGGACGGGCTGGGCGACCTGGCCGGCCTGCTGAACGAGCAGCCGGCGGCCAACGCCGGCGGCGCAGGCCCGCAGGAGCTGCCGCTTGACCTGATCGACGAAGACCCGCACCAGCCGCGCACGGCCGACAACCCCGGCTTCTCGCCGGAGAGCATCGCGGAGATCGGCGAGACGATCAAAGCGCGCGGCGTGAAGTCGCCCATCAGCGTGCGCGAGAACCCGGACGCACCGGGGCGCTACCTCATCAACCACGGCGCGCGGCGCTATCGCGGCTCGAAGTGGGCGCACAAGACCACGATCCCGGCCTTCATCGACAACGACTACAACGAGGCCGACCAGGTTATCGAGAACCTGCAACGCAACGAGCTGACGGCGCGTGAGATCGCCGACTTCATCGGCCGCGAGCTGGCGAAGGGCAAGAAGAAGGGCGAGATCGCCAAGGAGATCGGCAAGTCGCCGGCCTTCGTCACGCAGCACGTCACGCTGCTGGACTTGCCCGAACCCATTGCCGAGGCGTTCAATAGCGGCCGGGGCAAGGACGTGACTGTCATCAACGAGCTGGTGACGGCCTACAAGAAGAACCCCGACGAGGTGGCCGCCTGGCTGGCCGACGACAGCCAGGAGCTGACGCGCGGCTCGGTGAAGCTGCTGCGCGAGTTCCTGGAGGACAAGCGCAGTCACGAGGACGGCGACCGTGATCCCAACACCGTCGATGCGCTGACCGGCAAGACCGACGCCGAGGCCGGCGACGGCGAGCAGGGGCCGCAGGATGATGACGCCAAGGGGAAGAAGGAGCCGAAGGAGGCCGACCCCGACAAGCTCAAGAAGGCCATCATCCAGGTCAAGCACGACGACCGGCCGGCACGGCTGATCCTCAACCGCCGGCCCCCGGCCGAGGGCTGGGCCTGGCTCAAATACGAGGATGACGGCCAGGAGTTCGAGGCCGACCTTGGCACCGTGCAGCTTGTCGCGCTGCTGGAGGGCTGACACGCCCAGCGCCGGGCATCGCCGACCACCGACCCCCACCCATCGCCCCGCCATCGAGCGGGGCTTTTTTTGCCCGCGTTTTAGCCGCTAAAAAAAGTTCAGCTAAACCGCTTGCGTAGTGTTGTATGTTGTAGTATGCTTCACGCTACAACATACAACCGGCCAAAGGAGGCCCGACATGGCGATCTCGAAGGAGCAGATATTTGCGGTGGCCGACGAACTGGACGCGGCCGGCCAGAACCCCACGCTGGCGAACGTGCGCAAGCAGCTCGGCAGCGGCAGCTTCACCACCATCAGCGAGGCGATGAACGAGTGGCGCGCACGCAAGGCCAGCCAGGCCGCCCCGATCCGCGAGCCGGCACCGCAGGCGATCACTGACAAGCTGGCCGAGCTGGGCGGCGACTTGTGGGCCGTGGCGCTGGAAATGGCGAACAACCGCCTGGCCGCCGAGCGCGAGGCGCTGGAGGCCGTGCGCCAGGAGACGGAAGCAGCGCGCCAGGAAGCCGCAGAGCTGGCCGACCAGCTCACCGGCGAGCTGGACGAGGGGTCTCCTCGTTTTCAGTGCAATAAGTGACGGTACGAAAAGCTAGCACTGGCGCGGAGGTGGTGTTGGTAGATCGTTGATTTCATTGACTTTCCTGTTCACTTTCAAATCTGCGATTCGTGGCGTCAAACCGTGGTCGGTTTCATCCATTGGTGCCAGTTATCGATGCATTTGGCCGCGAAGGCAGGATTTGGTCAGCATAGCGGTCAACCGGGAAGCGAAACACACCCCGCAAGTTGATGCTCTCCAGCCTGGTGGGCGCAATCTTCCCGATCAGTTCCGGTGGAATGACCTGGCGGCGGTTCGACCAGCGATCCAGGACCGCCTGCATCTGTGAGGTATTCCACGCCATCACGATGTTGGCCATCAGGCTCAACGCATCGGCCACAGCCTGCATTTCATCGACACGTTTGGCCTGCGCCGGGCTGATCCGGCCGGTATAAATGGCGCGCTTGAGGGCGTTAACAGCCTCGCCCCGATTGAGCACCCGGCGCAACTCGTTCCTGAAAGCGTCCTTGACAAAGTAGTCAGCCAAAAACGCCGTACGCAGCAACCGCCCCAATTGCACGCCAGCCTCATAGATTGGATCGCCCTGGGCGGCAGAACCGAACCGCGCAAGAGCTGCCACCGCACTGGCATGTCCGCTCATGACCGAGGCTGCCAGGTGCACCAGACTATCCCAATGCTTTTCGATCAAAGCGACGTCGACATTGGCTTCGCACACCGCAGCGATTTCTGCGGGCACTTTGGTGCCGCGTGGCACAAAGAGGTGGCGCTGTTTGAGTTCCTTCAACCGCGGGCAAAGATCAAAACCAAGCAAACGGGCATGTGACATGGCAAAGTCGGTGTAGCCATGGGTATCCACAGCAAGCTGGCTGGTCTCCAGCTTTTCTTGGCGGATGACACCTTCAATGGCCACGCCCGCCTGGCGCTCATTGAGCACAAAGGGCTGCGCATGGAAGATGCCCCACCGGTCTTTTACATGGGAGTAGATTCCAATGGAAGGTGTGTTGCGCCGAGGATCAAGCCGGGCTTGCCACACCCGTTTGGTGGTCTCCATGGTCATCATGTCAGAAGATGCCAAATCGGACCGCCCCCAGGTGGCGGCAATCGGGTGTCGCTGCATGAATTCCAGCACAGCCTGGCAGGCCTGGCTCAGACGCCGTTCGTCCCGCGCCCAGCGCATGGCCTGGCGAATGCTGGTGGCAGACAATTGCGGAATCATGCGCGCGCATTCGACCGCAGTCAGACTGGTGCCGTGGGCCATGATGCCGGCATAGACCATCAGCAGCTCGTCGGTAGAGCGCGGCTCACGTCCGAGCATGATCCAGCTAAAGCGCACCTGGGCGTCAACGGCCAGAATCACTTCCGGCAATTGAACCTCACCGATGCGGTGATCCAAAGCCGCGCGCAGCTTGGTCACTTCTGGGTCTTCGTCCTCTGCGGGCAATGGCGACAAATGGAGTTCATCATCCACGCGCAGTACGCCACTGCGGGCTGCAGCGGCCACCGCATCGACACCGGCAGTTACTCTGGCCAGCAAAGGCTTCAAGAAAGTGGCAGCCTTGCTGGGTAACGATAGACGGGCATAGTGTTTCTTGGACTCTGCCTGCCAACGCTCGTCCGTGAAGAACAAGCGCGCACGACCCCGAAAGCTCAGGCTGTGCTCAATCCAGACCGAGCCATTGCGCACCGCGCGGCGCAGGGCAAACAGGGTGGCCACCTCCAACGCCTGAAACGCCCGTTCCCGGTCTGGGCTGGAGATCGAAACCTGCCAGATCATTCCCAGACTTGGTGCCACCACTTCAACTGGCAGCTTTCTGGATCCTTTGAGATATAAAGCTTGCAGCTTGGCAAGGTACTCGATGGCAGGATGCTCGCCGGTGGCCTGCCAGGGCAGCTTTGCAATGGCGACGAGCAACGACCGCACGGGGCGAATTCCATCAATCAATCCCTCGCGGACCAGGGAGGCCCTGCTCGGTGGTTTGCGTTTCTGGGTTTCGGTGATCAAGGCTTCAAGACGGGCACGCAACTCAGCATCTGGCACCGCACCTTGCGCGCTCAAGGCAACAAGTTCGCCGAGCAGCGTTTTGTACATTGCGGCCCAATTGACGGTAGCGGGGACATCGGCGGCAGCCTGACGCCACAGATCGGCGATCCGGCGCTGCACCATAAGGATCAACTGGTCTGTGGTGGTGAACAGGCAATACCGAAGAAAGCATGCGACCTCCACGGTGCGCGCTGGCTCTTTGATCTTGGCTCCGGCTGAGGGCGGCCTGGAGACAAGTCGGCGCGCGTAGCGGCGCAAGATGAGATCGGGGATGTCTGCCAGGTGCTTATGAACGTCCAGCGTGTAAAGCAGGTCGATGCGCTCCAGTACCTCGCTGATTTGGCGGGTTGAGTGTTTCGCCGGTGCAGCCCATAGCCAACTCTGCTGGGTTTGTCCATCTGGGCGCAGCTCTGAAACTGAGGCTCGCCAGCGATCAAGTGTTGCTGGATCAACGCTGGCGGCGATGGCGGTGCCTGTTTCAACTTCAAGCTGGGCAAGTGCCGCCGCAATCAGTGTCCGAATTGCCCGCTCGTGCACGATCACCAGCTTGTTCTTGTACAGCCATTGACGCGCCCGCACGAGTAGCTGATCGCGGTCGGCGCAGCGCGCCACTTCGTCGCGCAGTTCACGTACCAGTGAGCGGCGCTGGTGCTCGCTCATCCACTGGAATCCAAGGACCGTGCAGGCTACTTGTTGGTGATCGAATAGCGTGCGCCCGCGTTCATACATGGCTCTCAGCGAGGCGACTTCTGGTGCTGCAATGCCAAGCTCGTTGCCAAGGTGGCGCCACAAGGCTACTGGAATTACCCGAAAGGCACCGAGCAAACGCCCACTCATGCGCAGGAAACCAATATGGAGCGCCAGACCAAGCTTGTGGGAATCACCTCGGCGTGCATTGATTGCGTCGCGCTCGGCACCATCGAAGGTGAAAAATGCCTTCATCTCGAAGTCGCTGATATCGCGGGGGAGCCCACGCATCCCCAAAAACGTTGTGTGCCAACCCTGCATCGTGAACCTCAAAAGTGGGAGGCCACCATACCCGTTTACAAAGCGAACAGGAAAGTCAATGAAATCAACGGTCTACCCAGACCACCCCCGCGCCAGTGCTAGCTTTGCGTACCGTCACTTATTGCACTGAAAACGAGGAGACCCCATCTAGTACACGAGTTCGTGCAGCGCCGTCGGTAGTAGGCCGCGGGGCTCGTGAAGCAATCGATGTCCTCGACGTTCACAAGAGACCTTGTGGCGCGAACTAGTCAGAATCAGACGTCAACGAACCGTCGGGCACCTGCCCTCCCTCGTTTGACGTCGCTGGCAAAAAGTTTGACCGATCGGCCACAGCCGCAGGCCGTTCGCCCAGCAGGTCAGCATGACGCCTCGGTTCTTCAGTCTTTATGCAGGGACCCGAAGAGCACCGGGCTTCTCCCGTATTTAAGGGCTCGCGAGCGAGTGCTGGTTCCGATGGGAACGCATGAACGATGAGGCAGGGAAGACATGTCAGCACGCGAGAGTCGGTCCAAGCCATCAGCGCGCGACGCATTGGCTTTCGGGAGCGATCCCGGCGCTCACGCAGGTGATGAGGTCGTATTCAGATCAGCGCAGCTGCCTCTCGCAAGCGCTCAGCGGTTGCGGCCAGGCCGTTCCGCTCGAGGACATCAGCGAACTCTTCCGGCGAGAAGGGAGGACGCTTGGACCGTGCCCGCATGGCTTTGAATGCCGTCAATGCAGCAATCTCGTCCAGATCAAGCTGTGCGACCAAGAAATCGTCTGGGTGCACTGCCGTCAAATCGTATCCCGCCAGGACATCATTCGGAAAGTCCTTGAGGTTCGCGGTCACGATGCAATCAGCATGGCCAACGATCGCAGCGGCAAGCACGTGGACGTCATCGGGGTCAGGCAGCGTGAGCGATCCGACAAGCGGCCGCCAGGCCGCTTCCGAAATCTCCCAATCGGGAATGGCTTCACGCATGTTGTCGCGGCGAAAGCTGAGCCTGCCGACGAGATCGGGGCGTTCAGCCTCGAGGTTGCCCATCCATTCTGCCTCGATCTCCGTCGTCCACTTGGGGGCAAACAACCCGGTCACGGCAACGCTCATCAGAGCGTCGGCGACGCTGACCGGATAAAGGACGCAGGCGTCCAAGAGGGCTGTGTACCTCGCGTTCCCCGCCATCAGTATTCGAGGCCCAATTCCTGCGCGTTTTCAGACAGCCGTTGCAAGGCTGCGATCTGCTTTTCACGCATCTGCGCACGAAAAGCCATCAACCCGTCGAACGGAATGCGGCGATGTGTGCCGACCATGCGATGAGCCAGCCGCCCCTCTTCGATCGCGCGAATGACAAATGGGCGAGAAACGTTCAGAAGGTTGGCAGCCTCGACGGTCGTCATTTCTTGCTTGTCCGAGATAACAGTCACCGCCCTACGCTCGCTCAATGCACCCAGCACTTCACCGATCAACCGCAGCGCCTTTGTCGGCACCTGCACCGGCGGGAGATCCCCATCGTCGCTGGTCAAAAGAATGCTCGCCGCTCGCGAGCGATCCAACGACTCGCCGATGCAGCGCTGTGCCGTGCGAGCCATTTCCAACTCTTCAGGTGTCATTTCCGCAGCTTGACGGCGACGCGTACGTTCCGAAGTGGTCATTTTGTATGCTCCTTATGCAAAGGGAATGCAGTTGCCTCGATTACCTGCCTTGATGGGTAATACTGTACCTCAACAAATGAACTAATCGCACGTTGGTTCATATAATGCATTTACAAGGCGGGGCGTCCCCGGCGTGTGAAGCGGAGCGCGCCCACGTGCCAACTTTTCGAGGGCGGTGGCCACTTGCGACAGCACCCGGACGTGTCAAGGGTGCTAGTTATGAGATCGATGTGATGGCTAACTTACGACGCGAACTAAGCGGTAGCAGCGTAAACGTTCCTCTAAGTGCCGGCGTCAGATTCAAGCGATCTTGGTGGGCACGTGAGCCTGGCACCCACCCGATGGGCGAACGCCAGATGGGAAAAGACAAGCCTCTCGGTTACTCGTTCCGCCCCAAGCGCGGCCAACCAAATACCCTGCGAAGGGATCGTGCGTCCAAGCACCTTGCCGCGCAAATGCGCAGCGGCCGCTCGATGCAGATTCCTGAAACCAGTCTGGCCAGGGACCGCCGTCAGAGGCCTGGCACGCCCCGCTGCAGGGCGAAGTCCAACAGCACCCGGTCCGTCGGCTCCGCGGGCCAGGTGGTGCCGGCCAGCCATTTGAAGAACGTCGTCCCGGCAATGCGACTGGCCGGCCCATCGCGGCGCCAGGCACGCGCGATGGGAGAGGCAACCTTCTCAAGCTGCTCGACCTGGAAACGTGTCCGCCACTCCGCCTGCATCGGCTCCAGCATTTCCGCATACATCGCGCGCGCCTTGGCCATCTGATCGTTTTCCCACAGTTCGCGGATGCGCCGCAGGCGGTCGCCCTCCGACAGCGTGGGAACGGACGTAGCGGGTGCGGCGCCTGGCTCGTCCGGCGGCGAAGCGGGCACCGCGATGCCGACGCCCGCGTAACCCTTCTTGAGTGCGTCCTTGAAATAGGCGGCAGGCGATTTCAGAGCCGGCATCGTAGCGCTGCGCAGTCGCGCGTCGACGTGATCCAGGGTCGCGCGGATCTGCCCCTCGTCCGTGGTTGCATAGAGGTCCTGCGCCTCGTCTTGCTTGATCCCCAGCGCAATCAGGCGCCCCACCAGCTCCAGGTCGAAAACGTTGCGGTTGGCGGCGTTGATGTCCTCAAGCCGCTGCTGAACCTTGGGGACCACTCGGAACTGGATTTCCTCGATCTTGCGGCCTCTCTTGTGCTCGATCAGCTCCAACCCGAACTCCTCGCACAAGGCGTCGATCTCGGCGATCGCCTTGCTGATGACGTCGCGCTTGAGGAAGCGGTAGTCCACTTCCTTGATATCGCTGCGACCGGTCAGGACCGCAGCCCACCACATTACGTCCTCTCGCATGGACAACCGACCGGGCGAAGTCAGGTAACGAGCACCGATCTCGTAGAGCACGGCCGCCGAGTAGCTGCGCATCTGGCTGCTCATCTCGAGCAACACCCGCGTGTACTGGTGGGGCTTGACGAGGCGCTCCTTTATTTCCTCGGGATAGCGCCAAGTGACCATGCACGGGCGCCCCCTGCCCTGCTCCTCGATGGTCACGGTGCCCAGCAGCTGGGACGAAACCCAGCGCTTGAGCGAGCTGCTGCTGGTCGACCATTCGATCGTCGTCGCCTGCATATCGCGCAGATGGGACTTCAGCAGCTCCGTGTTGTTGGAGTTGAAGCGTGCGTCACCGATCAACTCGCTCAGGGCCAATCGGTAAACCGGCTCGTCAACGCCCTGACGCTGGGAATGGTAGAGCAGCGCGTTATAGATGCGCCGAGAAAGCAGGGTCAGGCGTCCGCGCTTCGGGCGGATGGCGATGGCCTCGTTGGCCTTGGCAACGCTTTGCTCCTCGACCGAGGGGGGTGGGCGAGGCGAACTGCGCGGGGATTCGTCCTCGACCATGAAAGTAGTGTTCGTGCTGAAGCTCACATCATGTCGGCCTAATGTGATTTCGTCAATTCACAGTTGGCAGAGTGCTTTCGCTTGAGCTGTTGAAGTGAAACACTTGGGAGATTGAAGAGTTGAAGTTTCATTTTCCTCAATTGGATCAATGGCTTGCACCACTTGGTGTGAGGTTCCTTGGGAAATAATGTGAGAACGGATGGGATTTGAGGTGAGCAGATCTGGGTTCCTATCAACCAAGATGTGAGGTGGCTTGGGGTTTGATGTGAGTGGATATGGGCAACCGCCCTCCTTCAATCCCTCAGCGCCCCGTGCATAGCCCTGCAGAGGGCCATAAGGATGTGCCCACGGGTGGGAAAGGCCGTCTCAACCCCTTGGCGGAACGCGTTGGTGACCCGCCAAAGCCCCGGTTCCCCAATAAACCTCACACTTCGCGGAGGGTGTTCCAGGGGAGAATGGCTGAAACTTGTTCATTCGGCAGATTCTCATAGAATCGCCGAATTCTGTCGAATGAGGCTTCTTCAATATGTCCGCTCTCGTACCGCCAGTCGGTGGAAACCAGGTTTCCACTGACATTGCCCCACCGCGCCCAACCATCAAC